>DBDD01000011.1:0-1340 GCA_002293365.1 Christensenella sp. UBA941
TACCGGCTTTCCCCGGCGGAGCAGCTTTCGCTCGTTCAGGCCAATCTCATGAAGAACGAGCTTGTGTATATTTGCCGGACGGAAACCCCTAACGGCGCTGTTTCCTACGATCTGCAAAAGGATAAGCGAAACACCATGCACGACGACCGGGCGTACTGCTGCGCGATGGCGGCGTATGCGCTGGCGCTCAAGCGCCGGACGGATTTAGTCACGCCGCCAAAGCGGCAGGTCGATCTTGGCTCTATTGCCGCGCTGGCGCGCAAACCCATATTTCACTAATTTTTAAGGAGTATCAATTTTGAACATAAAGACAGATAAATGGAACGATCATGAAATCCGCTTTGTTGAAATGAACGAGGACTGCTGGTGGGCAATGATTGAGGATGTTACAAAAGCGCTTGGTATATCGAAAAAAGAGATTTATGTAGCGGATTTTGCTTTAGATGTTACCAATGTAGAAATTGATAATGAAAGCGTAGCACTCATCAGCGAAGCGGGCTTATTAAAACTGATGTTTCTGACCCAAAATGCCACCCCAGGGGAGTTCTTGGAGTGGATTTGTGATAACTTTGCTTTATTCCGCAAAGGCTTCTCTCTTGAAGGCTTTCAAGTATTAAAAGTGTTTGACGCCATGTGGCATAAAGAGCAAAGCATAAAAAATGTTGCAAGATGCGTAGAGCAAGCTTGGAGTGAAGCTACGCGCGAAGAAAAAGAACAAGCAGCTAAGATTGCTGATAAGGTAATAGCGACTCTCATTGGTGGTAGCAAACCTGTCGGCGTACAACGCATATCCTCGGATATGGCTAAAGTACGCAGGACTATTACCAAAGACGCGGTATTCCTAAATAGAATGAACGACGGCTTGCAGACAGGTTATTCGATCCAAGAAATAGAGAAGAAGCTATGCGATATGTTCACGCAGATACTATCTTAGGCGCGGGAGGTAGGCAATGGAACAAGCCTCCCAGCTTCACTACAACCTCGCCGCGTTCAAGCGCCTAATCCTGGCCGAACTCATCTACAACGGAGCCGCGACGCCCAGCAGCATTTGCGGATACGACAAAAAAGCGATTCGCCAGATGTGCGAATATCCCCATAGATGCGGGCGCAGCTTGCTCCGGCTTTCCAATTACATGTACCTCCAGTCCGGCTTTTTTCGACGTATAGTGGATTACTATGTGAATATGGCGCTGTACCGCTGGACGGTGGACACGGAAATCCGCAACGAGGCTTTTGAGCAAGTATCAGCGGAAAAGCTGAAAAAGAGCCTCTTTCGATTTGCGGGCGCCGTAAACGCGCTTCGGCTGGAGGACGAGTTATCGAATATCCTGCGCAGGATT
>DBDD01000011.1:1364-3083 GCA_002293365.1 Christensenella sp. UBA941
ATCTATTATTTCGACCCGGAAATTTGCGAAATCAATCAGCAGGTCAATGGCAATTGGAATTTCAGAATCAGGCCGACCGCGCTCAAACGGCGCGACCGCCCGACATACCCGCCGGAACTGCAGGCGCTGATACAATCGGCGCGCGACGGCTTGGGCTATGTGCAGATACCGCCCGAACGCTCGCTATGCGTGAAATACTTCGATCTGTTCCCGTTTGCGTTCCCGCCGTTTTTTCATCTAATCGCGGAGATTCTGGACGTAGACGATTATAAGACGCTGAATAAGGCGAAAGCGGAGCAGGAAGCCTACCGGCTGCTGGCAATGTCCATCCCGCTGGATAGCGACAAGCAGCCCGCGCTGGGCGAAAACTACGTTACGGCCTTTTCGGAGATCGCAAAGGCGGTTATCCCGCCGAGCATCGGCATCCTGCCGTCGCCCATGAAGGTGGAGGCTATCCAATTCCAAAGCGGCGAAGCTAAGCGGGATAACGTCGAGGACGCGACAAAGCAGCTTATGAGCGAGGCCGGGGTTTCCCCGGCCATAGCCGGAGGCGGCACAAGCGGCAGCGAAGTCCGCATGGGGATTACGGCTGACGAGGGGGATTTATTCAGGCTGTACGCCAAAATCTCCAAGTGGATCAACTTTCACTTGCGGCTCAATGGCAAAGGCGTCAGCGGAGGCGCTTACACGTTTTCCGTCCGGTTGCTCAACATCACCACATTCAGCGAAAAGGACGTTATCGAGCGCGAACTCAGCCTGGCGCAAGCCAGCTTGCCGAACAAGCTCACGCTATGCGCCTCGGCGGGCATGAACCCGGCGCGGCTCTTCGGCAATCAGTTNNTGGAGGCCGCTGCAAACATCGCACACGCAGAGCGGCGGCGCGAAGGCCGGGAGGCCGGAAAGCCCCGATTCCGCTATCGCGAACGTTACGGAAACCCAGCGCGACAACGGCAGCAACAAAACGGAGAACCGGCTGTAGTTGTCGCCAAAAGAGGTGAATACTCGCTAAAATGACCAAAATCGTATATGTACTCAGCAAAGAGGCCGCAGACGAGCTAGTCGCCTGCGGCTTTTCGTATGTGCAGACGGAGCGCGCGGGCATGACCGTCTACCAGTTTGTCGAACATCCCGACCTCATGTGGCGGCTGGAAAACTACTACCCCAAGCGCGTCTATTGCACCGATAAGCTCCTGCGCTTTGAAAGCGGGTGCAGCGCATGTTAGACAACCGCGTAAGATACAGCGCCAGCGTCCAAATCCTGCAATCCACCATACGCCCGCTAAATCCCCAATTCAGCCTGTGCGACGTGCTGGTATGCTGCCACGGCGACAATACCAACCGCACCATTCTTAGCAAAGAGGCGATAAATAACGCCCTCTTTTCTATTTACGGAATCCCCATCGTCGGGGAATGGGCGCGCAAGGACGACGGTTCAAAAACGTGGGGTTCCCACGGCGGCAGGATCGTCGTGGACGATAACGGCGTCCGGTGGGAAGAAACCACCAAACCCTTCGGCTTTGTTACGGAAGAAGCGGCCAGGGGCGCGACGTGGGTAACGGTGACGGAGCCTGACGGAACGCGGCGCGAATACCTGAAGCTGTCCGGCTGCGTGCTATGGACAGGCCGGTATGAGGAATGCAAAAGCATTCTTGAAAAGAACTTTGGCCAGTCGATGGAAATTGAGATGCTTGAAACTAGAGCCGACAGGCAGGGCTTCAC
>DBDD01000011.1:3113-4150 GCA_002293365.1 Christensenella sp. UBA941
TCGGCCAGTATCGGCAGGCACTACGCGCGCGGCATCGAGCGCGACGTGAAGACCATGCTCGACGCTTATAAACAATTTTCCAAGGAGGACAACGGGTTGAATGAAAACCTGACCGCCGCGCTGGCGGGGATCATGCTGGAAAAAAGGCAAAGATACGCTCTGCTCTCGGCAGACGAACAAAACGCCTATGTGATTGACCGGCAGGACTATAAAGCTTACGCCGTTCCCTACACGGCTGGGGAAGACGGGAATATCGCCCTCGCTTTTGACGCGCGGGAGGAAAGGCCGCTCGGCGTAGGCGACGCCGCCAACGAGTTTAGCATTCATAGCGAAATGGAGCCGCTGATCGCCCAGCGCGTGAAAACCCTCACCGATGAAGTCGTTGAGGAGCTAAACGCCAAGCTGCTTGCGAAAGACGGCGAATACGCGGCGCTGAATGCCAAATACGAGCAGGCGCAGGCGGCGCTGGAACAGCACGAACAGGCGAAAGCGGCGCAGGCGCATGAGCGGCATGTAAAGGCCGTTGACGCCAAGATCGCGGAATACGCCTCGCATATGGGGCAGTTTTCCGAGTATCTGCTTTACCGCTCGAAGGTCGATTACAGCAAGGCCGTCGAGCAGATCGATACCGACCTTACGCTCTTGCTCGGCAGATATAACAAGCGCAAAAAGGCCGGATTCCAAGCGATTGTAACTGAAACCGCCGCAAGCGCCGCCTTTGAAGGAACGGGCGCGGGCAGATACGGCAACCTTTTTGACAAGGTTCAGAAATAGGAGGAAATCTACATATGAGCTACGGTGTTGTACATACGACCAATCTCAGCGGCTGTGATTGCTACAGCGCGATCAACGAAACCACCGATATCGAAAACGGCTCCCTCGTCGTTTTGGGCGACCTGAAGGACGGCGAGCGCGATATTTACCTTTGCGACGCGCCCACCGCCGCGCAGCTTGCGGCTACCCCCGTGCATCTTGTGGCGCATCCCGCGTGGAAATATGAGGATCATTCGGTTACGTGCCAGAATGAGGATGAGTTT
>DBDD01000215.1:0-3980 GCA_002293365.1 Christensenella sp. UBA941
GGGGGCGCCCGATGCTATAATTTTTAGGACATCAATCGTATTGGAGAATCGCATGAAGTTTGTCGCTTGTCTGATTCTAAGTTGTTTTTCCTGTTTGCGCTAGGCTGCGCGGCGGAAGCGCCGCCATCGCCGGCCATCGCCGTGACCGTCAGTCCCGCGCCGGTCGTAAAGCCCGCCACCGCTCCGCCGGATGAATCCCCAAAGCCCGCCCTCGATCCGTTTGCCCTCGCCGAAAAGCTTTGGTCGAAAGGCGGCGAGCCGTCCGGCCCGGACGAGCGCCAAACCGTCTATGTGAATACAGCTGACATAGTGAATACTCTCGAAGCCTACGGCGAAGCGGAGCTTTCCGCGCGGTTGAGAGAAGACGAGGCTTTCGAGAATAACTCTTTTCACATGAACGCAGAGCTACTTTGCTATTCGGATACCTTCGACGACGGCGGCAAAGCCGTCCCGTTCGCGGCGATCTTTTTTAACAATCACCGTTCGGCTTATTGCCTCGTGATGGAGAACCGCGGCGAATGGGGCTTTAGCGGCTATTTCGAGTGCGGCGAAGTCGGACGATATGGATTGTTTGGAGAGGTGCGCACTCACAAAGCTCAAACATCGGACAAAGGCCCGCAAGCGTGGCTGCTCGTAGACGGCCTGGTAGGTACGGGCACGGGCATGCGATGTGAAGACTGTACTTGGTACAATTTAAACGCGCGCCGCGAAGACATCCGCTATATCACCCTCAACTTCGATATCAACGCTAGGCCCATACCGTATCAGATCACAAGCGAGGTGCGCGCGCAAGATCAATTCGGCCCGGACGGTTACCCGGTGGAGATCGTGTATACTTGCCGCTTCGGCGTTGCGCCGGGAGAAGACTGGGGGCTGGATACGGATTTCGCCGACATCGCAAGCGCCGGCGAAGCGGACGCCATAATCGTCGAAACGACGCAATATTTCGCATGGGAGGACGGCGCGTTGCTGGCGGAGGGCGGCTTGTTCCCGTTCGAGGGCGGCGAAGCCCTATATAACGGCGAGATACCGGCAAGCGCTGTCATAGGTATCTGCGGCCAGCGGTTTAACGAGCTTGAAGACCATGGCACAAAGGCCGAAAAGGCGTGGGCGAAGGATGTGCGGCAGCTCATGAGCGAAGAGGGCGTTGAGTACATAACGCTGACGCCGCCGGGCGGCATGGAGCATGATATAGGCCGATATTCCGGCTTCGCAAAAGCGCCGCGCTTTGACTATTGGGAGATTAATTCGACGATTGAGTGTTCAGGAGGCGCGCCAGTCGGGATTTCGTTTCTGCTAAAGCCGGATAGCGGCTATACGCTTACGCGCTATGGAGAAGACGGCGCAAGCGAGATCGTACCTATAGACAACGGCGTGTTTTTGGCGCAGAAGGACGCGGGCACGCTGCTCTATACGCTCGAAGGGGAATGGCCGTTCGGGACATATAGCTATGATTTTAACGTTTCGGTGCGTTAAAGGTGAATACAACATAGTTTACATATAACATATGGTACATGGCTATATCGATTTTTATCTGCTAAAATGTAAACATAGCCACCGGCTAATGGGGCGGTGTTGAGCGCCCGAATTATGAACCAAACACGGCGATTGCCGCCATGATTAACGGCACTAAATTCAGCGCCCCATGAGAGATAATCCCAACCCAAGTATTTTTGCTTTTATATACGGCGTAAGACAAGAGCAGTGCAAAGGGAACCAACATAACAAGCTCCCATTTCCAATAGAAATGCCATAGCCCCCACAGCAAACCGTGGAATACCCATGCCTTTGAGCCGTATTGTTCAATTTGACGAGGGAAAATGATACCGCGCCATAAAAATTCTTCGCCCAAGATATTAAATACCCACCCTATAAAATAAACTGTGATAACCCAGTATTGGCCGGACATGCGATAGTCCATCATGTAACCCGGAATAGCTATTTTATTGGGGTTGATTTCGGCAGGAAAGAAATCAGGTGGGCTGAAAAACGGAACTTGCGCTAATTTATTCATAATAGGCGTTCCGACCAACATCAGAATGATATAAAATAGAAAAACTCCAATGATCCAAAGCCAATCGGCTTTTTTCAGAGGATTCAACCGCATGCGTTGTTTGAAATCCGAAACGTTCCAATTATGGCCTTCTTTTCTATATAAAATCAGAGCCGTACAAAAAAGTAATACATGAGGGGCATAAAGAAAAATAAAGTAACCTATCGCAAATGGAATTCCTCTGTTCAATAGCATTGGGATAAATACATATAACCCCAAATAAATCAATAAAGAGCTGATTAGAAAGAACCAGATGGATCTAGCAATGGTAATCGGCCTGACAGTCATTTTCTCTTGCGAAATCATTCCGTGATTCTCTCTTTCTCCAAAGCTCCTATGAAATAGTCTGCTATGGTGCTAATAATCCGCCCCAGTGCTATTTTGCTCTCCTCGCTTCCCGCACGCCCATCTTTACTGGACGCTATAAAAGCAAGGCTGTCCATCAGGTGGGCAAGCACGCCTAAGTTTAATGAACTTTTCTGTACGCCCAACGCGCATAGAGCTCTTTCAAAAAAATCCTCTGATTTCTTATCTTCCCGCTCGGAAAATTCCGCGGGTAATTTCCTCATAAGCGCGTCTATTTCCTTTGGCGTAATATATAGCGCCATGCTGTCATCCGCTATATATACTTCATGCAATAATTTTATGAGTAATTCCTTGCTCGGTTTTGATAGAGCTATAACGCTTTCTGCTCTGACGAAACCCTCTCTCTCCGACCTTTTAATGACCTCATACAAACATTCTTCCTTTGAAGGATAGTATTTATAAAATGAACCTTTCGCCATATTGGCTCTGTGCGTAATGTCGTCAACAGTAACATTTCGCAATCCTTTTTCTTTAATAAGCTCGATAGTATTTTGATAAATGGCCTCCAGAACTAATTCCTTTTCGCGCTCATTTACGATTTTCGGCATTACAACCGCTCCTTTTAAATGACTATAATTATTGTATATGGTCATTATAAAGAACGGGTGCCCCTTTGTCAAGCGCCCTTAAAGTTTCTCGTTGAATTATTTGCGAAGCATTTACGACCAAAGCCCTTTGGCCTTTATTCATATGGCAAATGGCGCAAACAGAAAAGGGGTGCTACGTTGAAAATAGCTCCCCTTTTCCTTGTCTCGCGTTGAGCTTTTGTACTATCCCGCTTATCCGTGCAAAATACGTTAACTTTACGGGTTTCTTCATGCTCTTTTTAGCTACGCTTTAAAACCGGTGGGTTTGGCTACCGCGTTTACTAGTCAAATACGACGGCGACCTTGCCGCAATCGCCGTTTGCCATGGTCGAATAGGCTTTACCGGCTTCGCTTAGCGCGAATTTATGCGTGACTAAATCTTCGGGATGGATATTCCAACGCACCAGTCGCTCCACCAGCTCTTCCATGCGCCAAAGGCTCGTTACCCAGGAGCCATATATCGTCTTTTGTCCGTGGATGATATCCGGGCTAGGATTAAAGCTGCATGTTCCGCCCTCGCCAACGAAGGCGATCTTGCCAAAGGAACGCGTGGCGCGGATTGCCAGCGCGCGGCCGGGGTCGCTGGCACTCGCGTCGAGCGCTTTCTCTACGCCGTTTCCGCCGGTGAGTGCGAGAATTTCATCCAAAGCATTTTCGCCCGGCTTAATGACATTGTTGCATAAGCCCAGCTTTTTCGCAAGCTCGATGCGCGTTTCGTTCATCTCGACGCCGATAAGCATATTCGCGCCCATAGCCTTGGCGATATGCAACGCGGCCAGCCCGACAGGCCCGAGGCCAACGACCAGCACGGCGTCGTCGCCAGATATGCCGATCTTCTCGATCGCCTCATATACCGTGCCATAGCCGCAGGCGACTTGCGCGCCGTCGAGGTATGTAAGCGAATCGGGCAAAGCGATAAGATCCTTTTCGTCCGCAAGCAAATACGGCGCCATGCCGCCGTTGCGCTGCCAGCC
>DBDD01000215.1:4022-9595 GCA_002293365.1 Christensenella sp. UBA941
GAGATATGGTATACGACCACGCGGTCGCCCTTTTTAAAGCGCCGCAGCCCCGGGCCTTCTTCTACGATAACGCCGCAAGGCTCGTGCCCGGCGATCATCCCCGGCTGATAGCCCTCCGGGCCTTTGCCGGTATGCTCGCGGTAGATACAGCGTATATCGCTGCCGCAGATCGTGGACGCCATCGTCTTCAGGAGCACCTGTCCGTGGCCGGGCGTCGGGATGTCGAATTCGCGGAATTCAACCGTACTGTTACCCGGTAAAATCGCGCCTGTCATCTTTCCTTCCATTTTCATAGCCGCCTTTCGAAAAGTTTGATGTAGATGATAATTAGTTGTAGTAACGCTAGGGGCGCTGCCCCTTATTCCTCATCCCATAGCGCGTGGTAATCCTTTGCGCCTTCCCAAAGAAATACATGGCCCTTAACAAGCCGGTTGCCGCGCTCGAGCGTTGATATCAGCGCCATTTCTTCATCCGTAAGCGGATCCACCGTCGTCGCTAAAAGATTCATATAGTAGTTTTTTTCGGTTACGGAGAACGGAATCGGCAATTGCCCGCGCTGTACGGCCCATTTTATAGCCACGACGGCGGGGTGAATCCCGTGCGCGGCGGCGATTTGCTTCATCTCTGGCATCTCGATATCCGCGACGTCCTCCGGCATGATGTCCCGTTCTGGACGCTTAGGCGAGCCGATGGGCATATAGCCGATGGGGAGGATGTTCTTTTCTACAATATAATCGAACAAAGCTTGCTGCTGGAAGCACGGATGCAGCTCGATTTCGCAGGCTGAAGGCTTTATAACGAGAAGATGCAAAACGGCTTCAAGCTTCTTTATCGTCATATTGGATACGCCGATATGCCGTATCAGCCCTTGTGCATGCAGCCGCTCGCACTGGCGGTATGTGTTTACGAATTCCGCCACGCTGAAGGGCCTTGATTCTGGATTGCGCGCGTCTACATTGCACCCGGGTGCATGGTAGTTTGGGAAGGGCCAGTGGATGATGTACATGTCGAGATAAGAACATTGTAAGTCGGCGATACTCTTTTTACACGCCTCCTCCACGCGCTCGTGCATATCGTTCCATACCTTTGAGACGATGAATAGCTCGCCGCGCGATACGGTTCCCTCGTCGAAAGCGGCCTTGAATACTTTTCCTATAGAGCTTTCATTGCCGTAGCAGGCGGCGCAGTCGAATAGCCGGTAGCCCGTTTTTATCGCGCCCGCGACCGCGGCGGATACCTTATCCGCGTCGAAGCGGTCGGAGCCGAACGTGCCTAGGCCGATGCAAGGGATTTCTTCTCCGTTGGGCAGTTGCTTTTTAGGTACGATTGCGGGATCGACAAAGTACATTTTCCCGACCTCCTATATGTGGTACAATAATATGTACGGATTAGTATCGATTCGATTATATCTCGATTTTACGCGGATAGGAATAGCTTGCAAAGACATCTTTTTACGCGCGATGTCGTATTTTCGAAGGTTTGGTGTAGGGACGCGATATATCGCGTCCGGGATAAATCGAAAACGATGCTTGGGTCACGGACGCCATGTATGGCGTCCCTACAGGTATCATGAAAGAAGGTTTCCGCATGAAGGAACAATACCTGGACAACATCGTATTCCACGTTGACGGAGTCGTTTTTACGGCGCTGAACATCGTTTTCGAGCGATTCTCGCGCGTTATTCCCGAGCATAGCCATTCGGACAGGAGCTATGAAATCCACTATATACCGAACGGCTACGGGCGCGTTTTTATCGGCGGAATCGAATATAAAATCGTCCCCGGCACGCTGTATATAACGGGCCCCGGCGTCAAGCACGAACAGATGCCGTCGGATGAGGATCCGATGGCTGAATACTGCGTTTATCTGAAAATGCAGAGCCAACGCGCCGCGTCCCGGCTGGTATCGCGGTTTGAAGACCAAAAGCTATGGTTTGGTATGGATACAGAGAATATCCATGCCATCATGCGGGAATTATTCGAAGAGCTGAAAAACCGCCGTAGGGGCTATGCCGCCCAGGCCGAAGCGCTTTTACAGCAGCTAGTGGTAAATGTGATACGGAATTACGCGTCCGAAAAGGAGCTAGCCGCGTCGGCGGGTGTAAACGAGAGCCAACTGCTTATTGCCGAGGAATGTTTCCTATATGATTACAGGGAATTGACGCTGGAGCTTCTCGCGTATCGCTTGGGCCTAGGCTGCAGGCAAACGGAGCGGTTTTTGCGCAAACATTACGGCAAAACGTTCGTACAAAAGCGAACCGAATCGAAGATGGCGGCGGCGACGATATTGCTTACGCAAAGCAAAAAAAGCGTAGCAGCGATCGCGGAAGAGCTCGGCTACTCTTCTCCGGAGCATTTTTCGGCGGCGTTTAAACGCGCGCAATATATTTCGCCAAGGGCGTTTCGAAACGGGCATCGGTCGTAATGGTTTTAAAATTCACCAAAATTTAACAATATCTTTACAGTCTGGCAATACCGTAGCGTGCCGTTTCCTTGCGGCGAGAAAGCGCGTTCTTTATAATAATTATTGTATATATATCGGATAACCGTATCCATGGATAGGGGCGGGTTCGTATTACCTTCCCGACCCAAGGATTCGATTCCTGTCTCCCTACGTTGATAAACGCCGAATAAGACAGCAAAGGGGCGGTTATGTCCAAAAGAACGAAGGCGAAGCGCAATCGAAAGCGCCCCCGCAAGCAGAGGGCGTTCTTACCATGCTTCGCTTTGCTTTTGGCGGCCGCAGCGCTCTTTTTTATATCCTCCAACAACGAAGATTTGCCGTTTTCAGCGAATATAGCCCCGCAGCCCGTTATGGCGTCTGAGGAGATTCTCGGCATGACGCCGGTGCCGGTAGTCGGATCCGATTCCGCGTTGATCAGCTTAACGCAGGAATCTATAGTTAGATTCGATTCCGCGTTGATCAGCATGCCGGAGCTCATGGACATGCCGCCGGCCACGGGCAGCCTTGCCCAGAGCATCTCCGCCACCGCCGCGCCGCTTGCGACGTCGCTTCGTACCTTTGCAGAGCCCGAGATCGAAACGCCGATACAGTCTGTCGAGGGCGATTCGGGCTATGCGGTCGTGATGATCGACAACAGGTTTATTCTCGCGACGAAAACGCCCCAAGACGCGGAGCGCGCGATAAACGCCGTCATGGATACAGCGAAAACGCCTTTGCTCGGCGGCAAGGTTCAGCGCATAAGCTCGGCGGAAAGCGTCGATATCCTTACGCAGCGCGAGGCCCCGGCCACGGTTTATTCCTATGAGGAAGCCTTTCTGAAGCTCCTGAATGGCCCGGCTGGCACGGGTTATCTGACGCTCGTAACACAGGAGCTTATCTCCACGACGGAGGACATCGATTACAAGACGGAAACCAAGGAAGACCCCGACATGCTCAAGGGCGAGACGAAAACTATCCAGCAAGGCAAGGACGGGACGCGCAAGACGGAGTACCTCGTTACGCTTCAAGGCGGGGAAGAGACGGAGCGCGAGCTCGTCGGCGAAAAGATCGTAGAGGCGCCCACGCCCAAGATCGTCGTAAAGGGTACGAAGGTCGTCCAGAAGACGAGCTCGTCCTCGTCAAGCTCGTCGTCGTTACGAACGTCGTCTAGCTCCTCAACGAGCGGGAAGCCGGGCCCGAACGAGGGCGAAACGGGGCCGTCCGCCTCGCCGCTTAGCTTCGCATGGCCTGTTTCCGGTAGGGTGTCGTCGTATTTCGGCATGCGCTGGGGACGTATGCACTACGGTATCGACATTCCCGGCTCCGAGGGTACGCCGCTCATGGCCTCCGAGGGCGGTACGGTTACCTCCTATACGGGTGAACACGGCGATTACGGCTATGTCGTCGAGATCGACCACGGCAACGGCTTCCGCACGCGCTACGCGCATAACAGCCAGAACCTCGTCGTCAGCGGGCAGCACGTGTCAAAGGGCGAGGTTATCGCGCTCATGGGCGATACGGGCAACAGCTCGACGGCGCATATCCATTTCGAGATACGCGCCGGCGGCACGCCGTATAACCCTATACAGTATTTACCGTAATGTGCAAGGATCCAAAATGGGTGCATCGCCAAAAACAAAGCGACGATTCGGAATCCGACGCTTCGCCGGGCGAACGCACGCCCGCGCCCCACGCCGTAAGCATCCCCAATTCGGATATGGCCGATTTTTTTGGCTCGCGTGAGCGGACTAGGCGGAGACCTATGGCGATGGAGCGGGGGCGGCCGGAGGAAGAAGAGGTTGAGGAAGACGAGCTGCGCTCCGCTATGGAGGATAGGCTTAAGGCGCGGTTTGGCTTACCAAAGGGCGAATCGCCGGAAACGAGCGAAGACGACTCCTCTTCTGGCGATCAGCCTGCAGCTCCTAAGAAGCGCGAAGTGAATTTTACAAGGGGCTTCCGTCCGTCTTTTAAGAGTATCGCCGAGGGTAAGGCAAGAGCTCCCGCGCAAAAGAGAAATCCGACGACTTATAGTGTAGTATCCAAGCCGGGCCGCCAGGGGCCGCATACAATTCCTTTCGTCGCCTCCACATTGCTCGGGCATGCTATGGAGGAAAACGATTTCGACCCGGCTTTATTAGCGGGAACGCGCATGGCGCCGTCGCCGCGGGCCGCAGAAAAAAACATGCGTAAGTTCTTGGAAGCGGAAAAAGGCGTCGATGTAAGCGAACGGCAGGCGCTTAGCGCAAAATACGCGAAAACGTACAGTAAGCAGCACGGTAAATTCATGACCGTAAAAACAACGGCTGAACGAAGAGAAGAATTTCTTAAGCTTCAAGACTTATTGCCGGATCAAACGCAGGCCATAGCGCAGGAAGCGAGCAGAGCGCAATTGGGCGGCAAGGGAGAACGCCAGAAAAACGTGGCGGGCAATATGCTAAGCGGCGATCGTACTCATCTCGACCTAAGCGGCGCGTCCGGGGTATTGAGCAGAAAGGTTATGAAGCGAGAGATTCAAATGGAGAAATTAGCCCAAACTGAAGACGGCGCTCAGCTGGAATTATCGCAAGATACACAGGAGAGTTCACTCGACGAGCATCTCTCCGAAGATGATTTTTTGAAGTAGCTTATAGACAATGCGCGGCGATCACTCCCGAGCCGAAACCGTCCACGCCGGCTGCGTTTCCGTCCCGGCGTTTTTTAGGGTAAAAACGGTCTCGTGCGATTGGCCGTTTACGAAACGCTGCGCCGTTATTTCGAGCGTATCGCCGCCGCCGTCGGGCGCGGACAGCACGATATAGACGCCGTTTTCGATTAAGCCGGCGTCGTTCATCACGCCCGATGCGAACAGCTCCAGATCGGAGCCGAATAAAAATTCATACCCCTTTTCGGCGCATAGCTCCTCCGCGCGCATTTGGAACGGCAGCGTATTCTCTATTGGCGTGCGCGAAGCGTCCACCGCAATCGTCTTTAAGCCCGCGTACAGCGCAGCGTCATTTTCCAGCACGCGCGCCAGCACGGCGTAGTACGGATCGGCCTGTGCGGGCGCGGGCGTAGGAGCTGGCGATGGCGATCCAGGCGATGGAGACAGTCCCGGCGATGGCGATCCAGGCGATGGATCGGTGCTCGAGGGC
>DBDD01000313.1:0-217 GCA_002293365.1 Christensenella sp. UBA941
CCCGCGCCGTCTTCGGGCTTACGCCAGAGGGGCATGCCGTCTGCGGCGGGGCCATGACGCTCGGCGCGACGCTGGCAATCGGCCGCATAGACAGGGACGACGTTTTGCAAACTGCCCAGAGCGTTATAACGCCGCTAGTGGGCGAAAACAGCCTCATACTTAGCTATTCGTGCATAGCGCGTTATCTCGTCTTAGGCGCGGATCATACCGCCGAGGC
>DBDD01000313.1:223-6433 GCA_002293365.1 Christensenella sp. UBA941
GGCGGCGAGCTTTGCCCGCTTCCGGATTCTGCGGGCAAGCTTAAGAATTTTTGCCACAATTTCACAAACGTAATTTGCCGGATAAGCTAAATGACAGAATTCGATAAGCAACAGGAGCCTGCTTCGACAGAAGCGCTGCAAAAGGAAATTCGCGGACTAAAACGAAAGCTCGCCCTGGCGGAGATAAACCTCAACAGGGCGCGTCAAGTTGCCGTCGCGCAATACCGCGTCGAGACGCTACTAAACGACTCCTACAAAAAGGATATCCAGTTCTTCAAGCTCGTATTGGAGAACGCGACGAATATCCTCCTTTTGCTCGATTTCGACGAGCGGTTCGCCTACGCGTCCAACGCTTTTTTGGAGGAAGCCGGTATCGACAACTTCGGCCTTATAAACGGCCTGCATTTTCAGGACGTCCTAAGGCCGATATTGGCGAACGAAAACCTCGAAAGAATCTCGGCTTCCGTACGGCAAGCCATCGAACAAAAGCGTACCGTAACGCTGGAAGAGCATATCGATTTCCACGCGAAGGGCTGGCCGCGCACGTATATGATTTTCATAACGCCCATGCTCTCAGACGACGGCAAGGGAACGGGCATTCTGGCGTGGTTCAACGATACGACCGATATTAACGAGGCTTTGGAGGCCGCAAACCGCGCAAACCAAGCCAAGTCCGAATTCTTAGCGAATATGAGCCATGAAATCCGAACGCCCATGAACGCGATTATCGGCATGACCGCCATAGGAAAAATCTCTGAAGACTCCGAACGCAAGGATTACTGCTTTTCACGTATCGAGGGCGCGTCAAACCATCTATTGGGTATCATCAACGACATTCTCGACATGTCAAAAATCGAGGCGAACAGATTAGAGCTTTCGTCGGAGGAATTCGACTTCGAGGATACGCTCCAATCGGTCGTCAATGTCGTCAGCTTCCGCGTGGACGAAAAGAAGCAAAAGCTGCTGGTGCATATCGACCGCGCTATTCCCAAAACCCTTATAGGCGACGATCAGCGCCTCGCCCAGGTTATTACAAACCTTATCGGCAACGCGATCAAGTTCACGCCCGAAGGCGGCTCTATCGGCCTCGAAGCGGCGCTTGACGCCGAAGAGGACGGCCTATGTACTATACGCTTCATAGTCACCGACACGGGGATAGGCATAAGCGAGGAGCAGCAGGCCCGGCTATTCAACGCCTTTCAACAAGCCGAATCGAGTACGACGCGCAAATACGGCGGCACGGGGCTGGGGCTTGTCATATCCAGAAATATTGTAGAACGCATGGGCGGGCGGATTTGGATAGAATCCGAAATGGGCGAAGGCTCCACATTTTATTTTACGATCCAGGCCATGCGCGGCGCGAAGGTGTTTCCGCCGCGCGCGAATATTCCCTGGAGCGCGCTGCGCTTTATCGTCGTGGATAACGATCCGGACGTACTGGCGTGCTTCGAGGAGATTTTGCGCGGTTTCGGAACGCATTGCGATACCGCCGACAGCGCGTTCGAAGCGCTAGCGCTTATAGAACAGGGCGTCAGCTATGATTTTTGCTTTATAGACTGGCATACGCGCGATATCAACGACATATTGCGAGCGACGAAAGAGGTTAGCCGTTTCGGCCGCGTGGTTTTGATGTGTTCGCCAGCCGAATGGAACGAAATCGGCGCAGTAGGTATATTCGGTGTGGAACAATTTCTGCCCAAGCCGGTATTCCCTTCCGCCGTTGAGGAAGTTCTGGCCGAGGCTTTAGGCTTGGCAAACGAGAGCGACGCGGCGGACGACGCGCCAGCGAGCTTCGAGGGCCGCCGGATCCTGTTGGCGGAAGACATGGAGATAAACCGCGAAATCGTTCTGGCCTTGCTGGAGCCGACGCTTATCACGATCGACTGCGCCGAAAACGGCGTGGAAGCCGTCGCAGCCTTCGAAAGGACGCCCGACGCGTATTCTATGATCTTTATGGATGTGCAAATGCCGGAAATGGACGGCTTTGAAGCCACGCGCTGTATCAGGGCGCTGGATATCCCGTATGCGAAGACGGTTCCGATCATAGCTATGACGGCGAACGTCTTTAGGGAAGATATCGATAAGTGTATCGAAGCGGGTATGGACGGCCATGTCGGCAAGCCGCTCGACCTGGACGAGGTGCTCGACGTGTTGAGAGAGTACTTATAATTAACTGTAATACCAGCCGTCCCTTTCGCGCTCGGCGCGTTCTTGGCCTATTCCGGCCTCGTCCAGCAGTCCCTCGATATACCGGGCGACGTCTCCCGCCGTTTTAAAAGCGTGCACGTCTTCGTCGAAGATCGTTATCCGGAACTTCTTTTCGCATTCTATAACTACTTTCGCCATCTGGAGCGAATCCAAAACGCTTAATAGCTCCGTTTCCGGCGTAATGTCGCTCTCGTCCATTTCAAGCGGCTCCGCGAGAATTGCGGCGAGCTTGGACTGTATCATGGAACGCACCTCCATTTGTATTCCGCATTGGGCTTTGCCCAATGCGGAATAATAAATTTATTAATACTGTTGCGCGGCTGCACCGCGCAACAGTATTTTGCCGAAGATCTGGCGCAATTAAGGCGCGCGGCAAGACGCCGCCCCTACACAATCAGCGAGCTGACCTTGCCAACCGCAAAAACGCTTAGCCGGTGCAGCGCGCGGGTGGAGCATATATAGAGCAGCTTCCTGTCGTCCTCCGTGCGATAATGCGCGTCGTCTGCGTCCAAGATCAAAACGGCGTCGAATTCGAGCCCCTTGGATAGAAATACAGGGATCACGAACGCGCCTGTCAGCTCGCCACCGCCGCTTTCAAGAGCGAGCTTAACGCCCGAGCGGCCCTTTAAGCGTACGTACGCGACCTGCGCTCCGCGCCGCGTCTTAGTAAGGAGCGCGATAGAGCCTAGGCCTTTCGCCTTGCATACCTCGATTTCGCGAAGGATGAGCTCGTCCATCTCCAATAGATTCTTCGCCGTATGGATTTCCGGCGCGTCGCCGCCCCTATTGAAGCTCTCGGGCTTGCGGCTCTTATCGAGGAACCGCGCGCCGAATGCGAGTATCTCGTTCGTACAGCGGAAGCTTTTGTCCATAGTGACGAGCGAGGCTTTCTCCTTTTTCAGCATGCTCCGCACGCCGTCGTAAAACGACATATCTTCTTTTTTTTCGAGCGTTTGGTCTATATCGCCGAGTACGGTGAAGCGCGCGTTAGGAAACAATCCGGCCAATAGCGCGAAATGCATTGGATAATAATCCTGCGCCTCGTCGACGACGGCTTGGCGGATATTCGGGAAGGCGGCGCCGCTTATGCGCTGATACAGGAAGCTTAGCGCCAATGCGTCTTCGTATGGAAGATCGCTGTTTTCATCCGTTGGCCGCACAAGATTGAAACGCGTATACGTGATAATCTCCCGAATGTTTTCGGGCAGCTCAAGCCCCTTCGCCAAGCGGAGAAAAACGGCCTTGTCCTCAAATAGCCTCTTGTAAAGCGCCAGGCAATCGAGCTCGGTAAACGCGCGTATTTTATCTTTCAACGCTGTGCTCTCGGCAATGGATATCGCCCGGGCGCGTTCCTTTATCTCGAATTGATATTCGGGATATTCTGCGACGGCTTTTTCAAGCGCCTTTATTCGCGCCGGGCGCTTATCGCGCATAGCTTCGAGAATAGGCGCTTCGCGCTTTTTCAAGCGCACCGATAGAGGCTCGCCGCTTTGCGCTTTGACTAGCTTTTCGCGTATATCCGCGCCCTTTGCGATAAGCTCGCCGGCGTAATATACGTCCTCGAATGCGATCCAATTTGTTGGCAGCTCGCGTATAAAGCGTTCGAGCAGCTCCGCGAATACGGCGGAGCCTTTAAACGCCGCGCTGCTCTTCATAAGCGCCTTGCGCCCCGCGTCTTCTAAGGCAATGAGCGCTTCGATATGTTCGCCGCGCGCTCTGACGCGCCGTTTCAGCAGCTTTTCGAAGAGCTGTTCAAAGACGAGCGAATTCACGTTCTCCTCGCCAAGCTCGGGCAGCACGTTTTCGATATACCGTTCGAAAAGCGCATTGGGCGAAATGATGACGATATCGTTTTTTGACACGCGGCTGGATAGCGCCTGATACATCAGATACGCTATGCGATGCAGCCCTATGGAGGTTTTGCCGCTTCCGGCGACGCCTTGCACCATCAAAAGCCCCGAGTCCATGTCCCGGATGACGACGTCTTGATCCTTCTGGATAGTTTCAACTATCGTTTTCATGCGCGCGGACGTGTTTTTAGAGAGCAGCTTGCGTAAAAATTCGTCTACGATCTGTACGTCCGCGTCGAAGAAGTATTCGAGCCGCCCGTTTTTTATCTCGAATTGGCGCTTTAAGCAAAGCTCGCCTTCGAGCCGGCCTTGCGGGGCGTCGTAATACGCCTTGCCTGCGCCAAAGCGATAGAATACGCTTGCGACGGGCGCGCGCCAGTCGTAAACACGCATATCTCCCGTCGCCTCGTCCGTCAAAGACGCGCGGCCGATATAAATTTTCTCGGGCGAACTTTCGCCAATAAACAAAAAGTCTATCCGCGCGAAGTAGGGCGATTCCACCGAGCGCTCCAGCGCGGCAAGCAAACGTGCGTCCCGGCTGTATGAGGCCGATTGTACCATGATGGGATTTACATATTGCGAGAGCTCGACGAGCTCCTCGAAGCTTTGCGACGCCCAAAAGCTTCCGCTCATGCGCGAGGCTTCGCCAAAAAGTTCGTGCTTCGCGTCGGCGATCTCGTCTTGACGACCGTCGAGCGTTTGCCGGGCCTTGACCAATTGGCGCTTCGCTTCGGAAATTGTTTCTTCTAAGTGTCTAAGCTCAAATTCTCTATCTGTCAGTTTAATACGGCGCCTCCTTTACAGCGTATACGTCAAGCGATGGTCGGGATGTACCGCGGGGATATCGATATAACCGCCGTGGTAGCATACAACGCCCGCCGGGCGCTTATCCATCATCTTTTTGAAGGACGCCTCCGCCGTTTTCATGTCCGATGTAAAATAAGGATTCGCGCCGGTTAACGCGCCGTCCGTTATATTTGCAGCGTCTCCGGCGACGAGTATATTACTCTTTTTAAGCAAAAGCGCGATATGCCCCGGCATATGTCCCGGCGTATGGATTATCTCGATACCGCCGCAGACGGCCAGCGTATCGCCGTCCTTTAGCTTGCGGCCGACATGGACGAAGAAATAAGGCGCGCCCTTCTTTGAGCGCTCGTAAAACGCCCGCTCGTCCTCGCTAAGCTCGCTAAGGCGCGCTTCCATTTCAGTGAGGCGGACGGACGTCGCGTCGCCCTGAATATACGGGGCCTCGGCTTCGTGCGCGAGTATTTCCGCGCCCATGCCCGATAATGCTTTTGCGCTGCCGATATGGTCTAAATCCTGGTGCGTGATGATCACCTTTGTGACATTTTCCAGCGAAAATCCAGCTTCGGTAACGGCGGCCCGGAGCGCCTCCGTCTCCATGGGCAGGCCCGTATCGATGAGCACGAGCTCGTTGTCATCCCAGGTTAAGACGGGGTAATTCGCCCCGTTTCCGGAGTGGATCGAGAGCATTTCAACGTTTTCCGCGATTCGCATCCTTCTTACCTCCCGTTTGACTTTGTGCGCTAAAATATAGTATTTTCTGCTATTAATATTTATATATTGATGTTATAATATAAACAGCACAAGGGGATAGCCAACGGCGCGGATTGTTCCACCAAGCTTCGAACAGAGGGGAGGTGGCGCTTATGGACATTACTTCCATCGTAATTTACGCGATTACGTTGATCGTTTTGTTGATAGTGGCGAAAAGCAACCGTCCTCGCTAACGCCGGTTGCTTTTCTGAACATCTCGTAATCAGGAACGACCGCGCATAACGGCAATCCCCCTTGTGCTTCTATTATAAGCTATTTCATGGGAAGATACAAGTGGTTTTTGGGGTTAACGCCTGACGCATTCCCCCGTACTATAGACCGTACTATAGATATCATACGCCGCCGCTACCCCCGCCGCGCCCTGTACGTTTGGGCGCGTATAGAAGTTCGCGACGCTCCACGAATAGCCGGGGGCTTCGATTGTACCGAAGCCTATGCCGTCCGGGCCTATCGTTACGAGCGTTGAATACTTGTCGTTCAGCGAAACTTGTACCTTTGCGCCGGGTAAGCCGCCGCTTGCGTTCGCGATTATCGTCTTGAAGGAGAACGTATCGCCGGTTTTTTGTACGTCGTA
>DBDD01000314.1 GCA_002293365.1 Christensenella sp. UBA941
GTATTTAGCTTGGAAATAGAATAAAGGCGCTTTTTCTGCGCCCTTAGTGCTTCGATTCTCGGATCGGCTTCTCGCTGTGTGATAAATCTCCCTCCTCGCTGTAAAACTCGTAGTCCGGCGCTTCGCAACAATTGCAGGCGGCGACGGCGCTCATGGTTTCCCAGCCTCGATTTTTGCATGTGGAACATGGTTTTTTATTGGCGCTCATATTGCCTCGACCCGCGCCTTTCCTATCGCGCAGTAAGGCTCCGCTGCTTCATTCATGATTTCGATGTTGATCCAAAATAGGTTATATCCCTCGTCTTTGTTTAGCATTTCACAGGCGACGCCATGCGTACAGCTTCCGGCAGTTATGTCGATGGTCATGCCGTCAACCGGCGTAAGAAGCTTAATCAGCCACTTAATCAGCGCAACAGGCTTGATGGTTACGTGGGTATTCCGCTCACCATTCGGCAGCTTCTTCTCTGATGGCGGCGCTTTGGGAACGTATTTGATTATCGTAAAGAGGCGACTCCCGCCGCCAGAATCACCGTAACCGCCTAGAGACGGGTTAAAATAATCCTCGTTGGCCTTATCTTGAAAAGCGCCGTAGATTTTTCTCGCTCGGTTTTTGCGCGAAGCTTTGCCTGTGCCTCCCGTTGACTTGCTTTCTCCCGTCTGCTCGTCTAGGATTTCGGCAATGTGTTCATCGAGAATGACGTTGGACGGAAAGCGCCCTGATTGATTCGCGGGACATGCACGATCCTCGGCATAATGGCCGTAAATCTTATCTCCTCTATTTGAATACTTGTTCGTTGGATTTTTGGATGCCTTTGCGTTCAGCATGTCGATATCGCCTTGCGAAATCGGAACGCGGCAGGCGTCGATGTTCATAGCGCCGCAGCCGTGTTTCTCAATGTTCGCAATATACGTTCCTTCAAGCGGCCTTTGGAATATGGTGATAGGCTCGTGCGCGGGTTTTAAGCCGGCAGTTTTCCAGCCGTCCCACTTCTTGGCCATATCCGTAGCCGGCGCAGTAAGCGCGTTAGCTTCCTCGAAGCTTCTATTATCCATTCCCAACACGCCGTGATTCTTGTCAGCCCTTGATACGGCAAAGCTATGAAAGCCTTTCTCGCCTATAACCTCCCGTTCAGCTCCCGCCGCCTTATCAAAAAGCTTTCCGATGTCTTGATTTTTGGGCATTCCAGATAAGTAAATCCAGTCGATTTCTTCAACGATCCTAAACCCGGCGTCCTCAAAAGCGCATTTCATTCTGTGATTGGTTTTTGGATGGCCGAAGATTGCCGCGTAGCCTCCGGGCTTGATGACCTCATAAAGTTTGTCTGCCCTGCGCTTGCACCAGTCGTAAAAGTTATCCGTCTTGTCCCATTTCCTGCCCATAAAAGATAGGTCATATGGAAAATCCGATATGCAGCTATCGACGGAGCTGTTTGCAATGGAGGCCATTACATCTAAATTATCTCCATGCAAAATAGAGCCGCTGCCGCCCTTGTATACAGTTGTCATGTACTCTCCTTAAAGCCAGACGACGTGATTTTTTAGCAGCTCATCAAATCCCGCTTTCCCCATGTCGGTAGGCGAATTCTTTGAGCCGGATTTTAGAATTACATTTTGCCGGTCGTAAATATAGCCGACTTGATTCTTCATAAGCGCATTGTCTTCAATGAGTTTCTTTGCTTCTTCGCGCATGTTGTGTTCGGCAAGCCCTTCATCGTAAGACAAAATAATGCGAGGGGTTCTTAGACACTTCAGATACCGTCGCTGTACGTCGCTAATTGAGCAGCCGCAGGTTGAAAGCCCGGTATGGCGGTTGATAGACGCGAGCTGCATAACGCCTTTTTCAGCCTCGGTGATGATGCATAGCCCCTCTCGCTGTATCGAAATGTAGTTCGCGGAATATCCGTAGAGCGTAAGCGAGCGCGAGCATGGGATCAGCGGCAAGTAGCGATCCTCCTTCGGGCAGTCGGCGTCATTAAGCCGCCCCATAATGCCGCAGAGCTTATCTTCCAGCGTGTAGATCGGGATCGTTATGCGGTTTGTCTCATAATCGTATCCGACCTTGAATTTTTCCTGAACCTCGAAGCTGATTCCGTCGCGCAAGAACATTAGATTGCAGCGATTCAGATACGGCTCAAGGATCGACTCGTCATAGACTGGCATGGTGCGCTCTGGTTCCGCTATCCTGCGAGAAATGTTTTTGAGTTCACCGCCAAACGGAATCTCGATTTTTGAGCTGAATTCCGATTTATCGAGGCCGAGCTTAGACGCTACAAAGTCCAGTGCCATTGGAAACGTCAGATTTCGCCTTAGCATTATCAAAGAAAAGATATTCCCGCGCTCGTTCGTGCTGAAGCATTTATAAAACAATGTTTCAAGGTTAAGAGAAACCGACGATGGATTCCTGCCTTCCTCCCGCGCAAAGCGAACTTTGTTCTGCGCTCGATTATGAATGATCCTATCGAAGCCTAGTTCCTCTAGGAGTTGGATAACGGCATCGGCATTCCGGCTCAGATACTCCGTCAAGCGTACCGCGTCCATTAACTATCAACCCCTGTCTTGGCGAACGGTACAATAGCCGATCTCTTTCCATTTATTGAATTGACCATCGAATTCATAGATTATGGTTTGGCCGTCTTTATCGTTTCGCGTTTTATCCAAGAAAGCGACGACGTATTTTTTGTCTGGTTCAAGGGCGAACGAGATTTCGACCTTGCCATATTTTCCGCTTTCGTCGTGTTGAAGCACATACGGTTTTACGTCGTTCTTTTCACCGGTATACTCGTCGTCCCAAAGAGGCCGCAGGTAGACCATTTCGGAAAAGACTTCTTTGATCTGCTTGGCGTTGCTCAGGCACGAGGCGTCCAAGTAGCGTTTGTTTAGCGTGTGAAGGGCAAGCTGATACGACGCAATTATACTGATGTTTTCCTTGCTGGCGAGCTGGAAGAGCTTGCGCGATTGGATTAGGAGCTGCTGCCACATGATATCATTGGCATTGTCCTCCGATTTCATCGTGTCATAGAAAATGACCTCAAATCCGTCGCGCGCGAGCTGGCGCGTAATCTTTCTGATCTTTCTAAAATCATTATCAAAAAGCTTGGAAAACTTGATGTTGCCGTATTTTTCTACGGAGATTTGCTTGGCTCTATTTAACATCTCTATGTTCTCGTCGTTTAGCTCACCCTGTTTAAGCAGCTTGCGATTCAGCCCCCAATAGCCCAAGTCCTGCGTCAGAATATGTATCATCAGCAAGTCTTGAAACGATTCCTCCTTCATCTCATTCGAGATTATGGCGCACTTAATGCCCTTGCACGAAATGGGCAGGATATAATTCTCAAAGACAAACGACGATTTACCTACCCCCGAATAGCCTGCCAGCATATACAAGTCGCCCTTTGGCAAGCCGAGGGTTAAGTAATTCAGGATGTTGCACACCTTTCCATAAGCGATTCCCCGAACGTTTCCTTTGATGCACTTATCAATATAAGCGTCGTCAATTTTCAGCGGCTTAATATTGATGTCGTGGCCTGTCGCAAGGCTCCCGTCATTGAACGCCCGTTCGTAGAAATCATAAATTTCGTGCGAGGGCATGTTCAAGAACCGATTTATGTGCGGCGTCAGGTTAAAGCCCTGATCGTGGAGCCACATAAGGTAATTCAATTTCACAAGGCTGTCGTAGCTTGCGTCTATGTTTTCGGGCGTAACAGTGCTGCGCATATCGTCAACCATACGCATACCGCCTTTGCCTTCAAACGACTTTCTGAGTGCTGGTTTCCCTTTAAGGTAGGTTTCCACCGTTACGTGATCGATGGATTTATAGCCCTGTTTCCAAATCTGTTTGCCGAGCGAAAAATAAAACTTTCCATCTTGCGTGATGAGCGTTTGATCTCCGTTTTCGTTGATCTTTTCGTAATCATTATACAAATCTGGATTCTTCCAGAGGCACATAGCGAAGGTTGCTTCGACAATGTTCCTGCCTACAGTCAATTCGGCTGGATATGTTTTTTCTTGGCTCATCGTCAATCCTCCCGCTGCCATCGGCTCATGTGGCTTGTCGATACGCCTTCAAGGTCATTAGCCATCTTTATAACGGACGCCAAACGCGCAGACTCCCTGCGTTCTTGAAAATCCCTTTGCCTTTGGACGCTCTCGGCATAACTAAGCTCATTGAGCAGCGCCGCCACGATGTAATTGTATCGACCATACGCCGAACCAAAACGCGGCTCTTCAATCTTCGCCGCAATCCTATCCCCGCACAGTTCTATGGCGAGGCAGACTATTTCAGGATCACAGTCTTTGAATACTCTGAGCTTTTTCGCGAGCAGCGGAGGACGCGAGGCTTCAGTTTTGATGTCCAAGATAGATTCACAAATCATTGCGTAGATTTTCTCTAGCCCCGCATCCAAGGCTTTTCGTATCTTCTGGCGTTTTTTGCGCTGTAAATATGCTTCACGCGACTTATAGTATTTTGAGCCGCGTTTGTAGAATTCGTCGTCGGTTCCCACTTCGCCGGTTACAGCGCATCGGACTGTCTTGCCCATGCAAATGCCTCTCTTTCTAATAAAATGCGACGTAAAGAAACGGGGGGACATGCCCCCCGAATCCTGTCGGTTATCTTTCGAGGCCGAAGTTACGCGGCTTTAAGCAGATTCGCTATTTCTTCGAGCGCCTTCGTCGGAATATCCTCATCGCGGAAGGACGAGAAACCGTACTCGGCCATTTTCTCCTTAACGGCCTTTTTGGTGACGGCATCCGCTTTCGAGAAGGTTAGCTGGATGCCAGCGATCAGCTCCTTATTGCGCTCGGCTATGGCTTTGAGGTTCTTTTTTTCTTCGATTTCGGCCTTGATTTTCTCGGCCTTGGCCTCAGCCTGAGCCTGCTGCTCTTTCGCGCTTTCCTCAATGGACTTGCCGCTTTTGCTGTGCTCGGCGGCGATAGCGTCTCTTAGCGCCTGAATAAAAGCGTCTGCATTTAGCGGAATGCTTTCAACAATGTCCGCAAATCGGCTCTTTGAATCAATACTGAAAGAATCGTCCCGGAAAGCGATTTGGCGGCTCTCGGATACGATTCTGCCTTTGATTTCTTCCTGCTTCGTAACGATGTTCTTCTTGCCCGTTTTCTCCTGTACGATCTTTCGATCAACATACGCGACGCCGAGCACATGAAGCTTCGTTTTTATGGCGTTGAAGTAGCGCTGCGACATATTCGTAGTGAGCGTCGAGTATGTATTGCCAGAGAAGATGTCCTCGATATTGCGTTTTTTCGTGTGGCCGATCACGATAACCGAAACGCCGACGTTGCGCAGCTCCCAAATTTTCGTCAGCACCAAGTCGATAGCCTTATCTTCGCCGGAGCCAAATCCTCCGAACGCGGCTTTGATGCTGTCTACCTTCTTTTCGGGGTTCGCGAGATTGTGCATTCGGATAACCTTGGGTTCTGTAATCTCAAAAAGCTGATCCAAGGTGTCGATGATGACTACGCGGAGGTCGGGATAGTCAGAAAATTTGTTTTCAACGATATCGTCAACGACCTCCTCGAATTTATTCCAGTCCTGCACAGCTTCTGAAAACATGCCGTGAATCGCGTCGTGGCCGCACTCTTTGCCAATATCGAGCGCCATATAGCCGTCTCTCCCGGCAAGCTTCTCGCACACTTCTTTCATGACTGTGGATTTGCCGATGCCAGATTCTCCGATTAGCCCGATATTATATGCCAGAGGATCAATAACGACCTCAACTCTTTTGCCAAATTTGCCCATAGTTAATAAACCACATTCCTTTCATCTAAAAATGCGTTGTCGAAAATTATTAGCTTTTATCAATTGGAGCGCGAAGCGGATAAGGTAGAGTGGCTAAAACATGTCGTCGTCACCAATATCGCCGGCATCGAAAGGCGGCTTATCTTTCTTTTCCGTGGGCGTTTCGGTTTCGGATTTTTCTTCGAGTTCCCCTTTCGGCATGGCGGGAACGTAGATTTGCTCCTCGAATTCAGAAGCCTTGATGTCGGTGTTCACCAGCCCCTCAGCAAAGTCGCCCTTTGCGATAGGCAGCTTCAGCCGATACTCGAATAGTTTATCGCCTATGATCTGGCCTTGTGAGGGCTTGAAAAACTCCGGCGTTCTAAGACCAAGCTCGACCTGCTCCTTTTGGTAGTCATTAAGCAT
>DBDD01000114.1:0-4946 GCA_002293365.1 Christensenella sp. UBA941
GAGTGACGCGAGCGATTGGCGATATATCATTGCAGTATAAAAATCATCAGCCGTGGCAAGGTGAAATCCGCTGTCGCGGCGGCGGCATACCGCGCGGGCGAGAAATTCACAAACGAGTACGACGGCATCGAACACGACTATTCCAGAAAAGGCGGCATCGTGCATACCGAGATTTCGCTTCCGGCCAACGCGCCCGCCGAGTATTCCGACCGCGCCGTTTTGTGGAACGCTGTGGAGAAAATCGAGAAGGCGAAAAATTCGCAATTGGCGCGTGAAATCGAGTTGGCCCTGCCCGTGGAATTGTCGCGGGAGCAGAATATCGCGCTCGTTCGCGATTACGCGCATCGGCATTTCGTTGAAGCCGGAATGTGCGCCGATATCTGCGTTCACGATAAAGGCGACGGGAACCCGCACGCCCATATCATGCTGACCTTGCGCCCGTTTCGCGAGGACGGTACATGGGGCGACAAGCAGAAGAAGGAATACATTTTCGACCGCGACGGCAACAAGATTTACGATCAAAAGAAACGCTCTTATAAATGCAAATCCATCCCGTCCACCGATTGGAACGATCACGCCAAAGCCGAGGTATGGCGGCAAGGCTGGGCCGATGCGGTCAACGCCGCTTTGGAGCGCGGCGGCCATGCCGAGCGGATCGACCACCGCAGCTACGAGCGACAGGGCATCGACCTAATCCCCACCGTCCATTTAGGCGTAGCCGCTTTCCAGATGGAGCGGCGCGGGATCGCTACGGATCGCGGGAACCTCAACCGTGAAATCGAAATCACCAATTCGCAGTTACGCCAGCTTCGCGCGCGGATAATCAAGTTCTCGGATTGGCTGAAAGACGAAGCGGCGAACGCCGCGCCTCCGACGCTTGCCGACGTGATTCATGGCATCTTGGAAAAGCGGGAGGGTCAGGGGCGCTACGCGCAAATCGCGAATCTGAAATCAGCGGCTAAAATGCTGATTTTCCTGCAAACCAACGACATCAAGGACATGGTCGGATTGCAGGAAAAAGTGAGCGCCATCTACTCACGGTTCGGCGGCGCGAGGGATGCGCTGAAAAAGAACGAGCGGCGGGCGAAAACGCTGGGCGAACACCTAAAGCACGCGGAGGCTTATTTCAAGCACAAAGAGCTTTTCGGGCAGTATCGGCAAATTCAGAATCCGAAAAAGCGCGAGGCGTTTTACGAAAAGCACCGCGCCGAGCTTGCCGGATTTGAAGAAGCGCGGGATTATCTGAATAAGGTTATGAACGGCAGGAACGCCATTCCCGTTCGGTCTTGGAAAGCGGAGGCCGCGAAGCTGGCCACCGAGCGGAAATCGCTTTATTCGGTATATAATTCCATTAAAGAGGAAGTCCGCGAGGTCGAAGCTGTCCGGCGCGGCGTGGATGATATTATACGGAGCGAGGCGCGGAATGAGCGGCGTGGGCGGACGTTGGATATGGAGCGATGAACTTGAAAAGCGACACCCAATACAAGCGCCGCTTTCGTCATTTCCGGCTATGACTATAGGTACATTAATAGATTCCCACCCGAACTCCGCCGAGGTGTGCGGGAACATATACCGACGCGTTTTGCGCCAAAAGCGGCAAGTCCGCTTCGGAAAACCGGCCGTTGTCGATAAACCAGCGCAGCGTGTTTTCCGCTTGCTTGGGAACATATATGCCGAAGTTATAGGCGCGGCCCATCTCATTTAGCTCTGGTGAGCGTATATACAGGTCGATGGAGATCGCGTAGTAATCGCCGCTCTCGTCCGCAAATATTGGCTGCCCGCCGAAATTCCCCTCCGCCGCGTCTTTCATTATTGCGGAGCACAACGCCATCGCCGCTTCCTTGCTTAGGTCGGGCGACGGCCCGGAGCTGTCGCCGTAGCGGGAGTCCGCGCCGCGCCCGTCCGGTAGGTTGATCATAAAAGCCGCGTCAACCTCGAAATCCGTAAACGGCGCTCCGCCGAGCGTAAAGCGTTTATTCCGCGTTTCAGGCGCGTCGAGGATTTCGACTAACAGCTCCGTCTCGAAGCTCTCCGGCACGATATACTGGCGCTCTATCACGCTGCCGTCGTTTAGCAAATAGGCCAGCGAAACTGTTCGGTACTGCGCATTGGGGCTGGCGCTTATAGAACGCAGTTCCGCTTCATTCAGGAGAATGGCCCTGTGAAAGCGCGTCAGCCGCGCGATACTCTCCCGCTCTTCGACGATAAACGGAGAGATTTTGCGCATGTAGCGCGCGAGATCGCCGTTCAGCTTATCAAATCGCTCCTCATTGGGAAAGGGAAGCGCCTCCGGGTTTCTCCTGCTGTAATAACGATACTCCGCGTCGTACCAGTAGCCGCCGCGCATGGCGATTTCATAGTCCGGCGACTGAAGATCGTGGAGGCTGCCCGTATTGAAATATGCGGCGACGACCTCCGCTTCGTTTGGCAGGCTGGACGAAAGGCCCAATAAGCCCGTACAGGCAACGGCGCAGCCTGCCATGACGCAAGCCGCCGCTATCCCGGCGCGCGCGAAGAAGCGCTTGGAAAATACCCTTAACGTCTTTTGCAAAAGCATCTCCACGATCCAGTAGCTCAGCGCGCCGAATGGAACCGTTATCAGCACAGCGGGGAGAAAGCGCGTGGCATTCGTATAGGAATACGGGTTCTTCCCGAATATGTAATAGCCGGACAGCGCGCCCGCGATTACGGCGAATATCCGGAGCACAGGCTTCGCGGCGCGCGCGGCGACGATATCGCCCGCCGCCTCGGCGCGCTGCCTGCGGTATATCAAAAGCGCCAAAGCGAAAATCGCGAGCGCGGAAAGAGCGTACAGCGCAAGAACGAGCGGTGAAACCGTTTCGTGATGGTTGTGTAGATAATCCAGCGGCGTAAGCGGCGTCGCCGATACGCCCGGCAAATACAGGCCGAATACGCTTCCCATTAAAAAATGGCGAAAAGCGAGATGCAGGACGTATACGCCGTAGCTCAATCCCGCATAGAATGCCGCGTAGCCGAAGATATTCCCCGCGAGGACTGCGCCAAAAGAAGCAATCGCGGAGAACACCATAAGCGAAACGCCGCCGATTGCGAGCCAGCGCCAAATATCCGGGGCAAAATCCGATACATTTGCGCCCGTATTTGCCAAAGCCGGCCAAAGCAACGGGAACGCCAAAAGCAATGGGACGAACAGAACGGCCAATTGGGTCAGCGCGGCGGCTAGGAACTGCCCTTCGCGCTTTACGGGCAGCGCGAGGTGGAAATTCGCGCTCCTTGAACCGAATTTGTACATGAATACGAACGCGCCCGCAGCGAGGGCGGCTATGAACACAACTACAGTCAGCCCTCGCGTCATGTCGCCAATGATATTGAGCAGCGACATATTTAGCGCCCTCGGATCGTCTAAATAATACATCACGTTGACATACATCAGCCTAAGCGGGCCTATCCATAGCAGCGCGATGAAGAAGCACAGCGAAAGCGGCCAAAAGCGGCGCAAATTCGCAAAAAACAACGCGAGCGCGCTAGAGCAGTATTTCTTTTGCGGCATAGCCATAGCCCCCCAATTCGTAGATAAAGATTTCCTCGAGCGTCAGCGGCATCGCCTCCAAAAACAGCGGCGAAAGCGGCGCGATGCGCGCGATGGCTTCGTCGCCGCCGCCGCGGACGATAAGCGTAACGACGCGCCCTGTATCCGAGCGATGAAGAATATCCAACGCCGGAGGAAGAACGGGTTCGCTCTGAAACGCCATCTGCAATTTGACGACTCCGCTTTGCAGCTCTTCTAGCGAGCGTTCGAGCAAAAGCTCGCCTTCGTGTAAAATGCCGATATGATCGCACACGTCCTCCAACTCGCGCAGATTGTGCGAGGAGACGAGCACCGTCGTCTCGCGCTCGGCGACGTCGGCCATGAGTATGTTCCAGGCCTGACGGCGCATGACGGGATCGAGGCCATCCACAGGCTCGTCCAGCAGAATCACATCTGCGTTCTGGCAGATCGCGAGCCAAAACGCCGCCTGCTTTTGCATCCCGCGCGACATCCGGCGCAGCGCCTTCTTCTCGTCCAGCGGAAACGCCTCGCGTAGCTTTTCAAAGCGCGCTGAGTCGAAGTCCGGGTATATAGAGGCGTAAAACCGCTTCATCGCGCGGATATCCGCCTGCGGGAAGTAGTAGACGTTATCTGGAATCGTGGCGATGCGCCGCTTGACGGCGGTATTCTCGAACACCGGCTGACCGTCGATGTGTATATCACCGGCGTCCTGCCGGTAGACGCCAGAAAGGTGCCGTATCAGAGTGGACTTGCCCGCTCCGTTCGGCCCGACGAGGCCGTACACGGCCCCTTTTGGCGCGTGGATATTCACTTCCTTCAGCGCCTTGAAGCCGCCAAAGGATTTGCTTAAATTCTGCGCACGGATCATGGCTGCACCTCGTTACTCTCGATTTCGATAATGCGTTTCTGAATCATTTCAACAGAGACTCCCAAGTGGAGGAGCTCTTGAACGATTATTCCGAGCTTGTTCATCAATGCCGCCTTGCGCGCCGGAACGACCTCGATCGTATCCGCGACGAACGTGCCTCGCCCAACGCGCGAGATGATATAGCCCTCCGATTCCAGCTCGCGGTAAGCGTGCGCGATGGTATTGGGATTTATCGCGAGCGTCGCCGCCAAATCGCGCACTGTGGGTATCCGCTCGCCGGGAATAAGTGCGCCTGTAATGATGTGATGCCTGATGCCGTCCCGCACTTGTTCGTAGACTGGCCGTGGATCGCGATAGTTGATCGTAACCATCTTCGACTCCTATCGTGCATATTGTACTATAGCATACAATACAAATAACACTTCGAGAGAGGTTTGTCAAGGATTATTTATCATTGATACAGCTTAGAAAATGTATTCCAAGAGCAGAAAGTAATTATAAACCTCCTTGACAATACACGTCTGAAGACGATCCTTTGACCCTTAAAAG
>DBDD01000114.1:4995-5494 GCA_002293365.1 Christensenella sp. UBA941
CTTGTTTACCGTGATTACCTTGCCGACCCGAAGCCCGAAAACATGCCTATTCTTGGGGACATGTACGATATCATGCGCAAGCAGACGGAGCCGGAGGCGCAGCGGATAGCTACGGCATTGGAGATATACGTGTCTGGCTCGCTCAACATCTTCAACCACCGCACCAATGTCAATCTCAATAACCGTCTCGTTTGCTACGATCTGAAAGAGCTAGGCAAGGGGCTGAAGAAGATTGCCATGCTCATTTTGCAGGATTTCGTTTGGAACCGCGTTACCGCAAACCGCGCGCTGCATAGAAAAAGTTGGTTTTACATGGATGAGATGCACCTTCTCTTGAAGGAGGAACAGACGGCGGCGTACACGGTCGAGATTTGGAAGCGGTTTCGGAAATGGGGCGGGATTCCTACAGGCTTAACGCAGAACGTTAAGGATTTCCTTCTGTCGCGGGAAGTAGAAATATTCTGGAAAACAGCGACTTCCTCCTTATGCTCAACCAAGC
>DBDD01000114.1:5534-5694 GCA_002293365.1 Christensenella sp. UBA941
GCGGGCGAAGGCTTACTATTCTACGGGAATACAATCATCCCGTTTGTGGACAGGTTCCCGAAGGACACGGAGCTATATAGGATTATGACAACTAAATTGGAGGAGATTGCGGATAGCGGCGCTTAATGATTTTTCTCGACCGCAGGAGGTGATATTTACG
>DBDD01000056.1:0-4563 GCA_002293365.1 Christensenella sp. UBA941
CGTTCAAATCTTTCTGTCCCTGATTTCATGCCTTTCGTCCCTAAGGCGTTAAGATCGTATCCGTTCGCCCGAATATATGGGTATAAGGCTTAGTGCGCTAATTTAGATAACGGCATGGAAGCCAATTAAAGATTTAAGGAGGAATAGATAATGCTTATCCAAGGATCGAGTCACGGCAATCCGCTGTTCCAATTCGGCAATGTCAAAATATCCGGCGCTGGCGATCAGCGCACGGTGACTTTTGATGGAGGCGGCAAGCAGAAGCAAAACTGGTTTCAAGATAAATGGTTCTCAACAATAGCAAATCAGATCGATCGTGCATTCGGCAACGCGCCCGGTACGTATGCGTCCGCCCAAAAAAGAATAAAGGATAAGATGGCGCAGCTCCAAGCGTCCGTACCAAAGAAAGAGCCTTTACCCACAATAGAACTGCACGGCGATGTTTCCTCGCAAAGCTCTAGTGATGTCCGTATGAGCAGCTTGCGCGACGCGGAGCCGCCTACAGATATGGAGATGAGGGAAATAGAAGATTCCTTGCTGAACAATCCTTTCGGATTTAAGGATTACGTAGAGCGTAACTGGCAAAGGCATACGATATCGAATGAGCCTCTGGGCAATGTTTTTGAGATCATGGCGGAAAGAAGAAGCGCTTATGCTGAATCTGCTCCAGTTAGCCCGAACGCTACGAAGGTAGGAGCAGCGCCTGCTACGCTTCCGGCAACCCAAAGCACACCCGCCGAAGCCGCTACCTCGGATTTTGAGAAAATGCACGGATTGAGCGAAGCGGAAGCTTTTGAGTATATTCTGAATAATGGAACCATCGAAAAAATGCTCTCGCAGTCGCATGTTTCGGAAGGCTCGATGGATATTGAGCGTACCATCGAAAGCTATGCTTACCATGCGGCGGCATATCAGTCTCTCCAAAAGGAGCTATTCGCTGATTCGGATAAAGCCGATTCTGTGCAAGCCGCTTTGGATGAGGCAATGAGCAAGGGGTTGGATAACGTATCGTCGGGGCTTGCGAAAGATTTAGCCGATTATTTCGCGAAAGGCGGGATTGAGGTAGACGCCGATGCTCTCGCCGGCGCAATAAAGGAGATAGCAGCGGAGCGGGTCAGCGCCTATCAGACGCTCTTCGACGAGGGACAGATTTCCACGGATCATACGATGGAGAGCGCGCAAAGCGCCATGTACGGCGAAATGTCGAAGGGACGATTTGAGGCGTTCGAGGATATTAAGGTAGAAACGCAATTCGGTGAAATATCCTACGACGATCTTTCCGGGATTTCCGACGCGATTGACGAATTTGAGGATGCGCTTGCTTTGAAGGATTATCCCCTCGGCAATACGGCGGAGGAATTGGGCATTCGCTTGGGCATGGCAAAGGCTCAAGTCGGGCTGATGAACGACGGTTCCGCGCTATATTCAGCCTTCATGAAAGCTGCCGACGCGCGGATTGTAGAAGAAAAACAGGCGGCGGTGGAGGCTAATCGCCAAGCGCGCAACGGAACAAACTACGCTGCCGAGGGCTATAGCTACAGCTCCATAGACATGTCGGCGGTAGATCGCTATATCGGTATGTTTGCAAATGTGAACAGGGACAATATGGCTTCAGCTATTCAGAATATCATGGACAGTATAGCAAGAGATTATATTTCCCGCCCGTTAAATGATGCGAGCTATAATGGCTCTTACGCTGTCGGAAACGGATCGTTGGGGCGCAATATGCCGGATGAATATCACCAAGACCGTGCAAAGCTGGCTTTGGAAAATAGAGCACTCCATATTTCCACCGCCGAAAATTATGCGATGGCTTCTTGGAACGAATGGCTCGGCACGACGAGAAACGTACAAAATCCGGGTCGCTATATGCTTTCGTCGGAATATAATTCGGTTGATTATTCCGTGTGACGCGGTTTCCGATTGTAAGTAGCTACAAACAATATCGGCAAAGGAACGGTGAATACAATGGCGATTAACGGCGTAACCAACAGCCCGGCGCAATCAGCCGCAGCAACGGGCAAAAGACAGGCGAGCGCGACGGATTATGAGGATATGCTCAAACGGATAGGCGATATACCGGACTTAGAGCAGTATGAGGCCGCTATAAAACGTATGCTTTCGGGCGAAAGCGAAATGGAGGACCCGGGTAGCGGCAAACCGCTTACGGAAGATCAGCTTCTTATGCGCAAGTTGAAGCGGGAATATGAAATGACCAATCCCCTTACCTTCTCCCAGCAGTCGGACAGAATGGATAGACGCAGGCGCGCCGCTCGCGAGCAATGGAATGCGAGTGGCGGCAGTGGCCCAATGCCCGCGTGCTTCATACACCCGGATGGAACCGTAAAATTCTTTGAATCCGATGATGAGAAATACGACTATCAGAAAAGATATGACGAGAGCTTTATCCGCAAGGTGCTTTCAGTAATTGAGGAACGCAAAGCCGAGCGGGAAGAAAAATCGGAGGCGGCGGAGGCCAAAGAGAAGATAAGCGGCAGCAAATTCGATATTAGCGTCTAGCATCGCTATGGCCTGATATTTCGTTTCGCGAAATGAAACAACGGAATATTAGAGCTTACAGCTACGGCAAGAAAAAGCGGCTCCACTCAAACCGTTTTTCGCCGTGCTAATGCTAACAGTTAAGGCAGGGTTTTCTCGCCCTACTCATTCCCTGCTATGACTGAAAACAGATGGAGCTATAGGCTCGGTATGAGCCTATAGTCGCCTATCTGTCGATGGAACGCTTGCTAGGATGCGGCTGCACGGACGCGGCAGTTGTGAGGAGTGCTATGAAAAAGATTGTTTCTATGCTCTTGTTGGTTGTCACTGGTATTTGCCTAACAGCATGTAACGCATCCACCCCAGCAGGCGAGAGAGAAAACCAAAGCGCAATCCCCGATCTGACGAAAATTGCTGTTGTTGTGAACAGTGAAAATATTTATGAAAACGAGGTCATAGCAGAATATGAGTTGCTTTTAGCTATCAGCGAAGAGAATAGAAAAATCGTTAATAGCTCCGACATAAGCGATGAGTTGAAAAAAGAAATGACTTCAAGAATCCTCGTTCCCACGAAAGAAGAAATCCTTTCCGACCTAATAGAAAGCAGACTCTTGACGCAGGAAGCCGAGAAGCGCAACCTAGTCCCTACGGATGCCGAGCTGGATGATTATTTTGCACAAGTTGATAAGGGGCTGGAGGCGGCTCCAGAAGAAGATGTTGCTAATGTTATGTCCACGATCAACGAATACCGCGAAGGATTGGGGATGTCTGAACAAGAGTATCATCAAAGACAGCGCGAAGTGATAAAAGAAGCGATGATGCGCGACAAGCTTCGCAATCAGCTTAATTTAACAGATAGTGATATGGACGGCTACTTAGCCGATCTAAAAGCTTCAGCGGTTATTAGCTATGCTAATGCAGATGATGAAAGCAGGTGACATCTACGTTCAAAAGCGAATGGCTCCTATGCCCTATATGCAAGGGCAAAACTCGGACGCGGATACACGACGTTTGGCGGTATGATGAAGAAGCGAAAAATCTGGTGGTTTGGGAGGCGCTATGAAAAAGGCTATTTCCATGCTCCTGATAATTGCCAATGGCTTTTTCATTGCAGCTTGTGAAGCGCCTGACCAAACAAGCGCGAACCATAGCCAAAGCGCGACACCCGATCTTGCAAAGATCGACGCGGAGGAAACGTATCCTCAAATTCCCGTCGCTTTGGCGGTCGTGTATAACTCAGTCGAAGAACTGGCTAATGATGCTGAATATATTGCAGAAATAGAGGCACAAAGCGCCGACGTGTTGTTGCGTATGCCTCCTCTATCATTATCGAACGTCAAGATAATCACTCCGTTGAAGGGCAACCTCAAAGCGAATGATGTAATCACGGTAGCCGAGGAAGGCGCGATGGCAACAGAGGATAGGGAGGCCGTTATTGTAGGCGCACCCGTTCTGAATATGGGAAATAGATATATCTTATTCCTAAATAAATACGAAGACAATTATGTTATTCTTGGCGTTTATCAAGGGAAATTCATAGAGCGAGAAGGCTATGTGTTCCAGCAGAGCACCGATGATATAAAAACAGACGCATTCGTCCCGGTGACAATCAAGGAATTTATGGCGAATGTTAGGAGCTTGGTTGGGAGTTAGCATAATTTATTTATTTATTTATTTTAGCCACGTAAATCTTTCTGTCCCTGTTTTAGTACCTTTCGTCCCAAAGGCATTTACAAACTGGTTTTTCAGTGACAAGATAGAATATGAAAATTAGGTTATTGGCGTTAATGAACGCCGGGGCTTGTCGGACGCCGCGTAGCCAAAGATACGGCAGGGCGGCATAATAAGCTAGTGCGCCAAAAGGCGGAGAATACTAATGACAAGCTGGATATTAGTTGTTGGCTATAGTGGCTTCAATTTAGAACAAGCACGCAAGGAGTGGCGCAAGTTCAGCGTGCAGCTTGAAGCTGTAAGCACTGCCTCCGAAGCTGTATTGCAGATTCCGCGTAGGAATTATCTTGCCGTGATTGCCTCATATGATATTTCCGACATAGCCCCGCTTGC
>DBDD01000056.1:4608-4916 GCA_002293365.1 Christensenella sp. UBA941
AGCGGAGCAAACCAGTTTCTCATCGACCCGAACAGGCTTATAGAAAGCATAAGGGAAAACAAGGGCGCTATAGACAAGATCACGAAATTGCCGCCGCATACGATGAAGTCGCTCGGCGTATTGGCGCACAAGGATATCCTCATGCTCGTTGACTATCGAAAGATATTTGTACACGGAAATGAGGTCGCGTTTTCAACAAGCGAGTTTGAAATTCTGCATTTGCTTCTGTCGGAAATAGGACGGGTATTTACCTACGAACAAATGTATACCTACGCCTATGGCGACGACGTATCCCTTGAAATGACGAT
>DBDD01000018.1:0-225 GCA_002293365.1 Christensenella sp. UBA941
AGGGGTTCTACTCCTGCCGCTATAGATATAAATTCAAATGGCGGCGAAAACGGATCCCCGCCCCACAAATATTAGATATTAAAGGAGCGATCTATGGTTATCATCCATATGCAATCAGGCGGCGAAATCAAGCTGGAAATGGACGCAAGCGCTGCGCCGAATACCGTGAAGAACTTTCTAAGCCTAGCGCGCGAAGGCTATTACGACGGCCTGACGTTTCACCGC
>DBDD01000018.1:332-4213 GCA_002293365.1 Christensenella sp. UBA941
CCCGATTCGGCGGGTTCGCAATTCTTTATCATGCACGCTGACGCGCCGCACCTTGACGGAGCGTATGCGGCGTTTGGCAAGGTAACCGAAGGCATTGAAGAGGTCGACCGTATTGCCGATGTTCCAACGGGCGTGGCCGACAGGCCCAAGGAACCGGTCGTTATCGAGCGNNCTTGGGCGAGCCGGAGAAGGTATGAAAAAAAGATCGGTGCGGGGCGTCCCCCGCACCGATCTTCTTAACTTTTTTTCGAAAAGAAGCCTTTCACGCGGCTAAACACGATTGAAAATATCAATGAAGCGAAAAGGATCAGAAAAGAAGCCGACCATTTATAAACGGGCATTTCGGAAAATTGCGCGTAGCCGGGAATCTGCCATGTCATTTCAAGAATTAGATAGTGTATCAGATATATCATGCCGGAATGCTTTTTACCCATGGCGCTTAACGCCGTTTTGCCTGCGGAGTCTTTGCGGGCTGCGGAAAAGATGAAAAGCAGAACAGTCAACAATATTGTGGATATATAAACTTCTGTCAAGTGTTGAAACCTTTCGAAAATTTGTATGGCCGCGAGAATAACAAGCAGCAGATAGAAATTTTCGCTTTTCATCTTGCCCACAAAGGCTTTAAACGGCTCTAAATACATTTTAATTATGCATCCGATAGCAAAGAAAGGAAGCCCGTTGAAATAGGCGTTGCAAATCAGCCAAACCTCCGGCGGATTTATATTCGACGTATAGAAAAGCAGCGATATGCAGATATACGGCAGCAAAAGCAGAGGCGCGAAAAGTGTAAAGCGTTTTATGCTCTTTTCATTGAGCCGTAACAGGCCGTAATAAATTAGATAAACATATAAAATAGCGTGAAGATACCATAACGGTATGCACCATTTTGGCTGATTGAAAACCAGCCACACCATAATATTATGAGGAGTAAAAACCGAGCTTAAATAGTCGATGGGAAAGCGGTCGGTTCCCATCCAATATGCGGCTATATAAAACGACAGATATAAAAGATTGCCTACGCGCGTCAAATCCGCGCAGCGAAAAAATACTGCCGCCGCTTGCGGCGTCCGCCGCGATGATATACAATTATGCCAATAAAATTTATCTATATGGAAGGGCATGGCTATGGCTATACGAAATTCGAATCAAAAGCTGCAAAAAAACGGTGATTTACCCAAAATCGAAGTATTGGAAGAACCGAAGGCGATTGCGCGGTACGGCGGTACGAAAATGCTCATTGCGCCCGCTTTGGAATACGACGGGCTGATGAAGCAGATACCGGAGGGAAGGCTTACTACGACGGTTCGGCTGCGCTCGTTTTTAGCCCAAAAGCACGCTGCGGATTTTACATGCCCTCTAACGTGCGGAATATTCGTAAATGTTTGCGCCAACGCGAGCGAGGAGCGGGCGGGGTGGGGAGGGGACGAGACGCCCTACTGGCGCACGCTTAAGGCCGACGGCGAGCTGAATGAAAAGTATCCCGGCGGCATAGAGGCCCAAAAGCTGCGTCTTGAGATGGAAGGGCATACCGTCGTCCCAAAGGGTAAACGATGGTTTGTCAAGGACTACGAAGCCAAGCTGGTAGATTTATAAGGCCTGTATGATATGCAGATGATGCGACTGTTCGAAACCGTGTATCTGCTGCTGGAAAAAAGAAGCGTTACGGCGAAGGAGCTCGCCGAACGTTTCGGCGTTTCGGCGCGCACGGTTTATAGGGACATAGAGGCGCTCTCGATTGCGGGCATACCCGTCTACGCGACGCGAGGCAAGGGCGGAGGCATACGGCTTAGCGAGAATTTCGTTCTGGATAGGTCGCTCCTATCCGCGAGCGAACAGTCGGAGGTACTCGCGGCGTTGAGGGCGCTTCCCGCGGAGCAAACGGATTCGATACTAAACAAGCTCGGCGGGCTGTTCCGCCAAAGCGCGGCGAATTGGATCGAGATCGACTTTTCCGATTGGTCCTATTCCGATCGTGAGATGTTCGCGCTGATAAAGTGCGCGATTTTGGAGCGCAGGCTCGTTTCTTTTGACTATTATTCCACATCGGGCGAAAAAACTTTGCGCGTGGCCGAGCCCATGATGCTCTGGTTTAAGCACAAGAGCTGGTATTTGCGCGCGTTTTGTCTAAAGAGAAACGCCGAGCGGCTTTTTAAGCTTTCGCGCGTAAAGCGCCTGAGGGTGCTGGCGGAAGGGTTTTCGCAGCGCGAAGCGGTGCACACGGAAGATAAGCCGGACAGCTCCGCCGATTATTACATCAGGCTGAAGCTTAGGATTGCCCCCGAGATGCTGTTTCGCGTCTACGACGAATTCGGCGAGAGCATGATTTCACAAAACGAAGACGGCTCGTTTACGTGCGAGGCGGTGTTTCCGGAGGACGAGTGGGTCTACGGCTATATCTTCTCTTTCGGGCCGTCCGCTGAGGTGCTTGAACCGGCGTCCGTGCGCGAAAACATAATATCGCGGCTGCGCGCGAATTTGGACATCTATACAAGATGAATGATTTTAGCACAAGAACCTCTTCGAGGCCATCCGCCCCTACATGAATTCGACACATGCGGGTTTTCGTTTTTTTAACAATTCGTTCATCGACGCGCAATTTATTGAATGCTATACTGGGAACAAAGGAGCTCCGCGCGGCGTATTAATAGTGTTCCGCCGGCTAGACTTATATCGGACTATGCCCTCGGAGCAAAAAGTAATATATGAACATAGACTCGGAAGGAGAATTATTCAAAATGAAACCAGTTATAAAGGTCTTGTGCTTGCTTGTGGCGGTATTGGCGCTTTGCGCCGGCTGCGCCTCGAACTCCGACGACGGGCCGATTGAAGTTAGCTTCTATCTCAACGACGATACGGAAGACGTGTTTACCGCTATTACCGGGCAACCGGGCAGCGGAGTATTCATGCCGGCCGGAACGCCAAACAGGGAAGGATATCTCTTCAACGGCTGGTTCCTGGATAAAGAAGGCAAGGAGCCATATACGGGTACCGCCGACGAAGCCATATCGGTATACGCCGGCTGGGCCGCGCCGGTAGAAGTAACTTTTGCGGGCGAAGGCGTCGTCATGATCGAATCGCAGATCGTGCCGAAGGGCGGCTTGGTTGCGCCGCCTATAGAGCCCTTCCGGGACGGCTATTTCTTCAACGGCTGGTTCGAGGACGAGCTGCTAACAATGCCGTGGGATTTCTCTGTGCGCACGGTCGAGGCGGATACGACGCTGTATGCCGGATGGGGCGGCGTGGAGCATATCGTTACACTGCACCTGGGCAACGGCATGACGGAGCCGTTCCCCGTATCGGGGCCGATTATCGACCCGCCCGCCGCGCCAAACCGCGAGGGCTATAATTTCGGCGGCTGGTATATGGACGAATCGTTCACGATTCCGTGGGACTTCATGATCGATGAGATACAGGGCGATATGAACTTATACGCGCAGTGGATCGAGCTGGCCCCCGGCGAGACGCCCGCCCCCACCGAAGCGCCCAAGCCTACGAGAACCCCCAGGCCCTCGTCGAATACCCCGAAGCCGACGGCTACGCCCAAGCCCAGCTCTTCCTCCGCGTTTACGGTGACGTTTGACGCGGGCGGCGGTACGGCAATAGCCTCCTACGCAAACGTGCCGTCCGGTTCGACCATCTCGAAGCCCAACGATCCCGTTCGAAACGGCTATACGTTTGGCGGATGGTATAAAGAGGCTACGCTCTCTAACGCCTGGAATTTCTCGTCGGATAAGGTAACGGCGAACATCACGCTTTACCGTTACGTTCAATACCAACGGCGGGTCTTCCGTGGGCTCGTATACCAACGTGCCGTACAACTCTACGATATCAGCGCCGACCGCGCCCACAAAGAGCGGTTTCACGTTCGTGCGCTGGTATAA
>DBDD01000018.1:4277-4533 GCA_002293365.1 Christensenella sp. UBA941
CCGAACAACGGCAAGGACAGCGCAGTCGCGAGGACTATCAAGTCCGGCGAAAGCATAACGCTGCCCAGCGCGCCGCCCCTGCCGGGGGACGGCTATAAATTCCAGGGCTGGTTTACGGCGAAATCCGGAGGCGACCCTGTTGGTATCGGAGGCGCGAGCTATACGCCCAAGGCTACGATCACTCTCTATGCAAAGTGGGAAGCTCCGCCGCCTACGCCCACGCCTGTGCCCACGCCTGCGCCGGAACCCCCGCCTG
>DBDD01000059.1:0-250 GCA_002293365.1 Christensenella sp. UBA941
GCCCGGGCATCGGCATCAGCTTCATGCCCGTTACGCTTGAAGAGGCCGAAGCTTGGAACGCTCCGCAAACGCTGATCATAGTCGACGTCACCCCCGGCAGTCCGGCGGATATCGCGGGGCTTGAGGTCGACGATATCATCATAGAGCTAAACGGCGAACCGGTCGGCGAGCGCGACGAGCTTGTCGCAGCCGTCCAGTCACACCGCGTCGGCGATAAGATCACGTTCAAAATATGGCGAGAGGGCAGAAC
>DBDD01000059.1:338-4176 GCA_002293365.1 Christensenella sp. UBA941
GATGGTAATCCGCCCGCAGATAGCGGCCGGGACGATTGCCATCGTCCCCTACAATGTATTAATCATCGGTTGCCTATATTAACAATACGCATCCCGGCTGCGGCCGGGATGCGTATTGTTATAAAAACGATTCAAATTTTCTTGTTTTCCTTCCCCGCCGCGATTTTCATGAATACTTTCGCGCATATATAGAATAGTATCAGCGTCCCGAAAACGCCGATAAGGCCATAGCCCATCAGCATGAGGCCGCGCGTGATATCCGTCATCTCTTTGTCTCCTCTCTTGCTATACCAAGCCGGCCAGATACGGTACGAGCGATAAAATGATCCCGCCCGCGACTACGGAGCCGAGCTGCCCCGCGACATTCGCGCCAACGGCCTGCATAAGGATGAAGTTATGCGGGTCCTCTTCCTTTGCCATGCGCTGTACTATGCGCGCCGCCATAGGAAACGCCGAGATACCCGCCGCGCCGATCATGGGATTGACCTTGTTCTTGGAGAATAGGTTCATCAGCTTCGCGAACAGCACGCCGCCCGCAGTATCGAATACGAACGCCACGAGGCCCAGCGCTAAAATGATAAGCGTCTGCATGGAAAGAAACGCCTCGTAATGCATCGTACCGCCAATCGTTATGCCTAAAAGGAGCGTAACGATATTGCTAAGCTCGTTTTGCGCGGCCTTGGACAGCCGCTCCACAACGCCTGATTCTTTTATCAGGTTGCCGAACATCAGGAAGCCGATTAGGGGCGCGCTGATCGGCGCGATAATCGCCGCGATTACCGTTACGACGATGGGAAACAACACCATTATCCACTTCGGGATTTCACGCTGCGCGTAAACCATGCGGATTTTGCGCTCCTCCTTCGTCGTCATGGCGCGTATGACGGGAGGTTGTATGATGGGCACCAGCGCCATATAGGAATACGCTGCGACGGATATCGGCCCCAGCAGCTTGGGCGCGAATTTTGAGGCAACGACGATGGACGTCGGCCCGTCGGCCGCGCCTATGATGCCGATAGACGCCGAGGTGAAAAGATCGAACCCCAGCGAAGGGAACGCCGCGCCAATCGCCAGCGCCGCCAGCACCGTAAAGAATATTCCGAATTGCGCCGCCGCGCCGAAGAAGAGCATGCGGGGATTGGCGAAAAGCGGCCTGAAATCCGTCATCGCGCCGATACCGATAAAGATTAGCAGCGGAAACAGCTCCGTAAGTATGCCGGAATTGTATAAAAGCAGCAAAGCCCCGGGCTCCGCCGCCGACCCCCATATCATATTCAGCGGCAGATTAACGAGAATCGCGCCAAAGCCTATTGGCAATAGCAGCATCGGCTCGTAGTCCTTCTTAATCGCGAGATAAATCAATATGCCCCCGATGGCATACATAACAAGAAATTCCCACCGCAGCGCGAATACGCCCTCCAACAGCTTCGAAAAACCTTCCACCGGCCGTCCCCCTTTGCTTGCGACGCTTTATAGTCTTAGTATTATATCCTACTATTATTGGTCTTACAATTACAAGCTATAGCTTATCTTGCAATACTTCATGATTCTTAAGGTTTACCCGCGTATTCGGCGGTACGGATTTCGTAAGGAATACGTTGCCGCCGATAACGCACCCGTCGCCGATCTCCGTATTGCCGCCCAGAATTGTCGCGCCGGAATAGACCGTCACCTCGTCGCCCAGCGTGGGATGACGCCTTCGGCCTTTAAGGCTCTGTCCGCCGCGCGTGGAAAGCGCTCCGAGCGTTACGCCTTGATATAGCTTGGCGTAATCGCCGATCCGCGTCGTTTCGCCTATGACGATGCCCGTGCCGTGGTCGATAAAGAAGTGATGCCCGATTTCCGCGCCCGGATGGATATCTATGCCCGTTAGGCTATGCGCGTATTCCGTCATCATCCTGGGAATCAAGGGGACGGCCAAAAGCTGCAATTCGTGCGCTATGCGATAGACGCTAATCGCGAAAACGCCTGGGTAAGCGAAGATGATCTCATGCACGCTGCCGGCGGCCGGGTCGCCGTCGTAGGCGGCCTGTACGTCTGTGTGCAGCAGGTCGATTATGTCCGGAAGCTTACGCAAGAAAGCGGCGCAAATATCGTTTGCGCGCGAGAACATATCGGAGCACTCTCTGGCGCCCGAGCAAAGGTTCAGCGCGCGGCATATCTGCAACGACAGCTTTTGCCCGGTCTTGTCCAAGCGGCTTTCGATATCGGGTAAAGAGCCGTCCGGCTCGTTTTCGCCAAAATAGCCTGGGAAGATTAGGCGTCTGAGCAGCTCGATTATCTCCGCAACCTCTTTTTTATCCGGCAGATAATTCAGCCGGACAATACCGTTATTCGCGTATTTATTGTGCGCCGAAACGATTTGCGACGAGATTTCCGCATCGCTCCAAATCATTTTCTCTTTCATATTTTTATCCTCCAGTTGGAAAATCGTAATATATTCCAGATAATATTACAAAAACATGCTTGCGTAAATCAAAGGCTTCGCTTATAATACCTATCATGTTTATAGTCATTATAGGTGATTATATCAAGGAGGTGGCCCCTATGTCAAGAATAGCGTCAAGCACCGTCGAACTTATCGGGAAAACGCCGCTCCTGCGGCTTCAAAACTACGCGAAAGCGCACATGCTATGCGCGGATATTATCGCGAAGCTGGAATGCTTCAATCCCACGGGCAGCGTAAAGGATCGCATCGCGAGGGCGATAATAGACGATGCCGAAAAGAGCGGAAAGCTGAAGCCGGGCGGCGTAATAGTCGAGCCTACCAGCGGCAATACCGGCATAGGGCTCGCTTCCATCGCGGCGGCTAGAGGCTACCGCTTGATCCTGACTATGCCGGAAACGATGAGCGTAGAGCGCCGCAAGCTATTGGCGGCATATGGCGCCGAGCTGGTCTTGACGGAAGGGGCAAAGGGCATGAAGGGCGCTTTGGCAAAGGCCGAAGAGCTGGCGGCCCAAACGCCGGATTCGTTTATGCCCGGCCAGTTCCTAAATCCGGCAAATCCGAAAGCGCACCGCGAAACCACAGGCCCCGAAATTTGGGAAGATACGGACGGTAACGTCGATATCCTGGTGGCGGGCGTCGGAACGGGCGGCACGATTTCCGGGACGGGCGAATACCTTAAATCCCAAAATCCCGCGTTGAAGGTCGTCGCCGTCGAGCCGTTCGATTCCCCGGTGCTTTCGGGCGGCAGCGCCGGCCCTCACAAAATTCAGGGCATAGGCGCGGGCTTCATACCGCACACCCTCAATACCGGCGTCTATGACGAGATTATCGCGGTAACCAACGACGACGCGTTTGAGGCCTGCCGTTCCTTGGCAAAGACGGAAGGGCTCTTGGCCGGCATATCCTCCGGGGCCGTTCTATGGGCGGCGGCGCAAATAGCCGCGCGAGAAGAGAATCGCGGCAAGGCGCTGGTCGTCATACTGCCCGATTCGGGCGAGCGCTATCTGTCGATGGCGCTGTTTGAGTAGGGAACGACGGTTTTTGTATCGCCATAGGCCTTGTAGGGACGCGATATATCGCGTCCGTGACATAAAAAACCGACAATCATGAATGTCACGGACGCCATATATGGCGTCCCTACATGAATTCGATCTATTAAACTAAGACAAAACATAGCGAATTAAGGAGAATAATCATGAGCACGAAATCCTACCGTTTTGAAACGCTTCAGCTCCACGCCGGCCAGGAAAACCCCGACCCGGCGACGGGCGCTAGAGCCGTCCCCATCTATCAGACGACGTCCTACGTATTCAAAGACTCCGCGCAGGCGGCGGGGCGCTTCGCCCTAACGGAAAGCGGCAATATATACACGCGCCTTATGAACCCGAC
>DBDD01000221.1:0-1418 GCA_002293365.1 Christensenella sp. UBA941
ATTCAGTATATCGGCAAAGAAAACGTTCATTCACAGATGGGCATGGTTGGGTTCGCGTATACTGATTACCGGCTGGAAATAGATAAGCATTTCCAAAAGTATTATGAACACGGCGCTGTACAGTATTACGATTCAATTGAGTTCAATGGCATAGACGAACCGACAGCAATTATGCTGCTGATGAATAATGACTTCTCGATCAACAAAGAGGGCTATGACGCATACAAGGACATTTACAGCAGCAAAACATTTGGTTCGCTGGCAAAATTGCAGAAGTTGTTCGATTATTTCCGAAACTTCTATAATGATTCCGGGTTTCAAAAATTCTATGATAGCCAGAGGGTCTTTTACAAACGCATTATTGATGAAACGGCGTCCGTATTGCCGGAGCAAAACGTGATCGGCTTTATGGAAGACTTCTTTCAGGAAAAAGCTGCGGGTTACACCGTTAATTTGGTAACAATGCAGATGGGTAACTATAGCGGCTCGGCGATTATAGACGGAAAGCTGCATCTTTACTCCACTAATGGCCCGGCGGATTTTATCGGCCATTTGCCCGTTTTCGGAGACACCGCTTATTTCACCGAACTTGAAGCCCACGAGTTCGGCCACAACTTTATTCCAGTCGCTGGCGAAAATGCGTCGCCTATTGCGGAACAAATCAAGCAAAGCGAATATCTGCATGAGGCGGTTCGTGAAGACATGAGATCGATTGCTTATGCGAATTGGGATACGGTGCTTGAAGAAACAATTCTACGCGCTTGCGTTGTGCGTATTATGGAAAACTACGACGCGAAGCAGGCGGCAGCGCTTCTAAAGCAAGAAAGAGACTTGGGTTTTCTTTATATAGACTGTGTTTATGAATCGATTGAACGGTATGTAGAGAATAAGAAGGATTACCCGACTTTCAAGGATTTTCTACCGGTCATAATGGAAGAACTGATGGACAAATGGAAGGCTTAACTATAAACGCTGCGATATTTCGCCTTCGCCGCACAAGGCTATAATGCCCGATAAAGTTAAACCAGCATTCTGGAGGCCGTAATGAAAATCGTCAAAGTCTATCGTGAAAGCCTGCCCAACATCAAGTTAATTGGAAAGCGCTACACCAATGCGGATCGCGACGCCACCGGCACGTTCGCGCGCTATTGGCAACAATGGTTTCAGCAAGGCTGGTTTGACGAGTTGAAGCAATGTGCGCGCGTTCCCAATATAGGTGACGATTACATAGGCGCGATGCGCATGAAGGATAACGACGCCGGGTTTGAATATTGGATCGGCGCGCTTTTCGCTCCCGACGCAGAGGTTCCAGAAGGCTTTGCGGCAGTAAATATTCCGCCTTGCGATCTTGGTGTATGCTGGCTCTACGGAAACGAAAAGAGCGGCGAGCTATATAGCATGAAAGCCTCCGATATGGC
>DBDD01000221.1:1482-1633 GCA_002293365.1 Christensenella sp. UBA941
TGATCCTGGACATTTGCGCCTGCCTGATTTAGCGCATGGAATATCTTCGCGGCGTCACCAAGCGTATCACCTATTCAAACGACGATACCGGCTTTAGCGTTATAAAGATCAAGGTCAAGGGCTATGCTGACCTCGTAACGGTCGTGGGCAG
>DBDD01000221.1:1643-2764 GCA_002293365.1 Christensenella sp. UBA941
CACGACGCGAAATATGGCCGTCAGTTTGTCGCCAAAGCATGGACGGAAACGCTTCCCGCGAGCGTCTATGGCATTGAAAAATACCTTGGCAGCGGCCTAATCAAAGGCATCGGCCCCAAATTCGCCAAACAGATCGTATCGAAGCTCAAAGAGGATACTCTTCGCGTCATAGACGAGGAACCCGACAGGCTTATCGAAGTGGACGGCATCGGCCATAAGCGCGTCCGCATGATTAAGGCCGCATGGAGCGACCAGAAGGAAATCAAGAATATCATGCTCTTTTTGCAGGAACATGACGTTTCCACCGCCTACGGGAGCCGCATATTCAAAGCGTATGGCAACGAGAGCGTATCCGTAATGAAGGAGAATCCGTTCCGGCTGGCCGACGATATTTGGGGCATCGGCTTTTTGACGGCTGACCGCATCGCGGAGAAGCTGGGCGTCGATAAGGAAAGCTACGCCCGCTGCCGTGCCGGGATATTCTACGTTCTCAACCGCTTTGCGGACGAGGGGCATTGCTTTGCGCCGAATCGTCAGCTTATCGACAAATGCGTAGAGATGCTGGGCATAGAAGAACCCAAGATTGTCATGACGCTGGATTACCTCGTCAAACAGAAAGAGCTTATCGGAGAAAAGGCGATTGAAAACAGCGAGGGCGGCTGGGATATCGACGTGTATCTGCCTCCGTTCTTTTTCAGTGAAAACGGCACGGCCAAACGGCTGCTGCGAATCATGAAGGCCAGCCGCCATAAGCCCGTCAAGAACCCCGACGCGCTGATACGCGGCATCGAAAAGAAATGGGGCATGGAACTCGACGGCCTGCAAAAAGAAGCGGTGCGCCTCGCCGCGCTCCATAAGGTGTTCGTGCTTACGGGAGGCCCCGGAACCGGCAAAACGACCGTCACGCGCGGCATCATCGAAGTGCTGCGGGCATCGGGCTACGATGTGCTGCTGTGCGCCCCTACGGGCAAGGCGGCGAAGCGGCTGGGCGAAGTATCCGGCATGGAGGCGAAAACAATCCACCGCCTTTTGGAATGCAAGCCGCCGGAGGGCTACAAGCGCGATGAAGAAACGCCCCTCGACGGCGACGCCCTTATCGTGGACGAATGCTCCATGATCGA
>DBDD01000262.1 GCA_002293365.1 Christensenella sp. UBA941
GTCGCCGTTTCAGTATCAAAAACACTACTGCAACTCGACCTCGTCACAAGCATTCAACGGGTAGTACAGTGTTGCCACTTGGCCTCGCCCAACCTAAAGAACAGCCACGTCTCCTCCAACAACTTTCACATTTCTATCTGCTTCCATTCCCGAGAAAAAAATTAGGAGACCTTAGAACTTGAACGCCCCATGTACTTTAGTATGGTCACGAATTAATAAATTGTTATTTAATTCATGGTGAAAGGCCAGACGGAAAGGAAAATGATGAGACCCGAACCGCAAAAGGAGAAGTTTGAATATCTTGTCATTCAGAAAAATGGAATGTAAACTCTTAATTTCATTTCAAAGATGATGTCTGGGATGGTGCCGAAATTGAGTAAAACTTTACGAGTATTAATCAGTAGGATATAGGTGACCCCCCCCCCCCCACTCCCACCCTCTTGTAATATCGTGACAGCTGTGGGCCTCTCAGCTGACAAAGAAACTGCTTGCCGCTAAGGAAGAAGCAGCTTCGTGCACTTTTCATAAAAGTCTATTATTGGACCTTTAGGTCAGTCAAGCTGCCTTCTGTTCAGTTCATTGCCAATATAAGAATACATGTAGACCCCCCAAGTGACCTCATTCCTTGAGGTTTTCAACAAAATTTTATTCATATTCTTAATTTTTACATTTTTCGCTCCGTGCATTACAGATTATACCAACAGAATGCACACACTTTAATGTTTTAGTGTACAATATCTTATGTTTTGGGCCTCACTGGCCGATCATCAGGGGCGCAGTTGTACAAAACAATTGCCAGGCCGTACTATCATCTCCAATATACGGAACAGTGGTGAGTTCGTTCATTGGTGATCTTACCTCAGTTCCGTATATTGGAGATCGGACTGTGGCTGAAAACGACGAGGCTCGGCGGCGCGCTGGTTTATATGACTGTCGAATAAACTGTACAAGCCTATGGGGGAGAGCGGCCGTGGCCTTAACGGATAGGGTCATCTATCATATCGATTGTAACGCGTTTTACGCGAGCGTGGAGGAGCTCTTTCACCCCGAACTGAAGCGCGTGCCCATGGCGGTCTGCGGCGACCCGGAGGCGCGCCGCGGCATAATATTGGCGAAGAACGAGCTCGCCAAGGGCTTCGGCGTGAAAACCGCCGAGACGATTTGGCAGGCAAAGCGCAAGTGCCCGGAACTGGTGCTTCGACCCGCCCGGCATAGAACATACCGCGAATATTGCGAGCGGGTCAACGCTATTTACGAACAATATACGAGCCAGGTGCAGCGCTTCGGCATCGACGAGAGCTATCTCGACGTTACCGGCAGCCTGCATCTTTTTGGCGGGGATCCGGTCGCGCTCGCGCACGAAACCCGTAAGCGCGTGACGCGCGAAACAGGGCTTACCGTGTCTGTAGGCGTTAGCTGGTGCAAGATATTCGCAAAGCTGGCCAGCGATTTGAAAAAGCCCGACGCCGTCAGCGTTATATCGCGGGAAAACTACCGGGAGGTCGCCTGGAGCCTGCCCGCCGCATGCCTGCTTTTCGTCGGCAGGAATACCGAGGCGGAGCTAAAGCGCTGGCGCATATCGACCATAGGCCAGCTCGCCGCAGCTTCGCCTGAATTATTACGCGAGCGCTTTGGTAAATTGGGGGATCAGCTTCACGCCTATGCCAACGGCCTGGACGACAGCCCCGTGCTCGAAATCGGAGAGGAAGAGGACGTCCATTCCGTAGGCAACGGCATAACGTTTAGCCGCGATCTTATTAGCTATGAAGATATCCATACCTCCGTGACTGCGCTATCGGACTCAGTCGCTTCACGCATGCGCCGGTACGGTTTAAAGGGTACGACGGTACAGGTGACAATAAAGGATACGAAGCTTAAAGTCATAACGAGGCAAAAGCCGCTTACAAAGCCGACGTATCTGGCCGCCGATTTAAGCCGCGCGGCGATGGAGCTCGTAGAGGCGTCCTGGAAGATAGGCAGCCCCATACGTATGCTCACGATTACGGCATTAAAATTGATCCCGGAGGAATTGGCGGCGGAGCAGCTTTCGCTATTCGAAGAGGACGCGTCCAAACGCGAAAAGCGGGAACGGCTGGAAAAGGCCGTGGACGGCATACGCGAAAAGTTCGGGCGCGGCAGCGTATTGCCGGGCGGCGTGCTGGGGAACGATTTGGGGATCGATGAGAAGCATTAATTTTTCGCTTTGCGCTCCAAAACAAGATTGACGCAAAGCCCGGCGGCGACGAGCACGCCGCCGATCAAGTTCTGAGGCGAGAACGATTGTGCGATAAACGCGTCGACCGCGATTCCCGAAAAGACCTGCCCAATAAAGAGCAAAAGCGATAAATAGAACGCCGAAACCTTCATTACGGTGACGTTGCTAAGCCAAACCACGCACATTCCAAGAGCGCCGCCAAAATAGATATACCAATTCGGCGCGACAGCCGTATTCACGCTTTCGCCGCTTCCAAGCAGGAAATACAGCAGGATCGAGCAGATAAGCCCGATCGCATAGTTATAGAGCGTGCTGACGGGTACGCTCGTTACGTCGGCGAGCTTTGCGTTTATCGTACGGGATACGATAATAGTAACGCCGGTCGCAAGCGATACCAGAACGGCTACGAACTCGAACCGGTCGATCATGGCCGCGATGCCGATGAGAATCAGCGCGAAGCCGATTAGCTTGCGTTTGTTGAACGGATGCTTGGGCATGCCCATCCATCCGTATTGGTCGATAAAGATACCCGTAACGCTTTGCCCGAACAGCCCGAGCGCCAATATGGCGGAAACGCTAATACGGCCATAGGCGATGTTGTTGAATACCGTCGTGAAAACGCCGATCGCGCCGCCGAGATACAGCTGCCACGCTTGAAACTTCGCAAAGGGCCGTTCGCGCTTGATAAGCGCCCACGCCGAGATGAGGATCAAGCCTGCGGCATGTATAATGACAGTCGCCGAATATACGCCGTAACGCTCCGTAAGCACGCCGTTTATGGCGACCATTACGGATATCAGGATACCGGTCAATAGAGATAGAAAGTAGGCCATATATCAGTAAACTTCCACGAGATTGCGCATGCGCGCCCCGGAAATGAAGCGGCGCGTGTTCTCGATGATAATATCGTATATTTTATCGTCCGTGAATGGCGCATCATGCCATCCGGCGACGTGAGGCGTCATGATTACGTTTTTCACGCCCCAAAGCTCGTGCTCCGGAGAAAGGGGTTCCTCCTCGAATACGTCGAGCACGGCGCCGGAAAGAAGGCCGCATTTTAGCGCCCGGATAAGCGCGTTTGTATCGACAGTCGCGCCGCGTCCGGCGTTTAAGAATACCGCGCCGGGCTTGAAGAGCTGTAGCCATTTCAGCCGTTTGGCCGTTTGGACGAGCGAACGCCGCGGATTGCCAATAATGATATCGTAGTCTTCTAGCGTATCGATAGATTTAGCATCAAGATGTTCGAAATCGACGTTTGATGCGAATTCCGAAAGCCTCGATTTTTGGTTAGGAGAAAACTTAAGCAGCACCGCCGCTTTGAGCTTTGATTGGGATTGTTGCAAGGCAGGAATTCACCCCCCAAGTGTGTATTATTTGCATGTATAAATCTAACATCGCGATAATCCGTTGTCAATCATTAGCGCCAAAGCGTGCTATTTAAAGCGTTTTTAAAGTGGTTATGTATAAAGTATGGCGCAAAGGCGCGCTTTGTTGTAAAATCTCCTAGTAGGCTATTGTGGCGTAGTTGCGCCCCGCCCGACGAAGGAGATTGTTTTATGCCGGGATTATTGGCCGCCGTCGACGGCCATTCACTTATGCACAGGGCGTTTTACGCCCTTCCGCCGATGAACGCGCCGACGGGCGAATTTACGAACGCGGTTTTCGGCTTTCTCAATATGTTTCTAAAAGCGCTCGATTCGCTTGCGCCGACGCACGTCCTTGTCGTATTCGACAGGCACGAGCCGACGTTTCGCACGAAAGAATTTGCGGAATATAAGGCGACCAGAAAGCCTATGCCCGACGACTTGCGCGGGCAGTTTCCGATCCTTCGCGACGCGCTGAAGGCGATGGGTATCGCCGTCTACGACAAGGCGGGGCTTGAAGCGGACGACCTTTTGGGCATCTATGCTTGCCTGGCCGAAAATGCGGGCATGAAGGCCGTATTGATCAGCGGCGACCGCGATATATTGCAGCTCGTTTCGGAAGATACGAGCGTTATGCTTACAAAGCGCGGCGTACAGGAGACGATTATGTACGACCCGGCGCGTATCCGGGAAGACTACGGGCTGTCTCCGCGCCAATTGATAGACGTAAAGGCGCTCATGGGCGACGCCTCCGACAATATTCCCGGAGTTCCCGGGATAGGCGAAAAGACGGCGCTTTCGCTCATAACCCAATATGGCTCCTTAGAAGAAGCGCTTGGCCATGCCGGCGAAATCAAGGGCAAGCTTGGCGAGCGTCTGCGCGAACACGCGGAGCTTGCGCGCATGTCGCGAAGGCTTGCGGAAATTGTCTGCGAGCACGAAGTCGAATGTCAAATCCCGGACTGCGTCTTCGATAAAAGCGCTATGGCCGGCGCGCGGGATTTATTCGCGGCGCTGGGATTCCGCTCTTTATTGGGCCGGCTGCCGAAGAGCGAGGCCGCAGCCGCCATAAAATCGGCCAGCACAAAAGATGTAGCTTGGAACACCGTTCATTGCGAAAGCGTAGAAGCGCTATCGGAGGCGCTGAACGGCGCTGAAAATGGGCTCGCGCTTGAAGCGAGCGAAAGCGAATTAACGCTTGCTTTCGGCGAAACGCTGGTTATAGCCGCCTTTGGCGGAACGCTGCTAGAGCCGGGATTAGCGCCGGAGGACGCTTTTTCCGCGCTAAAGGCGCTGCTCGAATCGAACGCGACCAAAACGCTTTTCGACGCTAAGCGCTGGCGGCACTATCTGGCGAAGCTGGGCATTACGCTTGCCCCGCCGATGCGCGACGTCATGCTGCAAGCGTATCTGCTTCGCGCGAACGAATCGGGGAATATGACGCTCGCGTCGCTCGTACAGGAGGCGTTTGGAGCGGACGCGGCGCCGGACGCAGCGCGGCTAATGACGCTTGGCGATATGCAGCGCGAGGAGCTAATGCAAGGCGGGCTCGATAAGCTCTACGACGAAATCGAAGCGCCGCTGACGGGCGTGCTCTACGATATGGAGCGCATAGGGTTTATGGCCGATCCCGCGGCGCTAAAGGAGCTGAGCGCGCAATACGTGCGGAAGCTTAGCGCGCTCGAAACCGAAATCCACGCGCTTGCGGGAGAGCCGTTCAATATTCTTTCGCCAAAGCAGCTCGGCGCGGTGCTCTTCGAGAAGCTTGGGCTCCCGGCGGCAAAGAAGACGAAAACCGGCTATTCGACGGATCAGGAAGCGCTTGAGGCGCTTATTCCGCTAAATCCTATTGCCGAAAAGGTACTCGAATACCGGCAGCTATCAAAGCTAAACAGCACTTACGCCGAAGGCTTGCAGCACACGATCGCCAAGGATGGCCGCATCCACACGGTATTTCAACAGGCCGCAACGGCGACGGGCCGCATATCGAGCACGGAGCCGAACTTGCAGAATATCCCCGTCCGCACGGAGCTTGGGCGCGAAATCCGTAAGGCGTTTGTCGCGAAAGAGGGGCATGTGCTGATATCGGCGGATTACTCACAAATCGAACTGCGCGTTTTGGCGCATATGAGCGGCGACGAAGCGATGCGGAGCGCGTTTTTCGAGGACGGCGATTTCCATACGCATACGGCGGCGGAGGTATTCGGCGTACCGGAAGAAATGGTCACAAAAGAGCAGCGCTCGGCGGCCAAGGCCGTGAACTTTGGCATCGTGTACGGTATTAGCGACTTCGGGCTTTCGCGCAATCTGGGCATTTCGCGCAAACAGGCGAATAGCTATATCGAGCGGTATTTCGAAACGTTTCCGGGCGTAAAGCGCTATATGACGGACGCTATCGAGCAAGCGAAGACGAAGGGCTTCGCGGAGACTATGTTCTCTCGGAGGCGCGCCATGCCGGAGCTTCACTCCTCCAACTACAACGTGCGGGGCTTTGGCGAGCGCGTGGCGATGAATATGCCGATCCAAGGCTCGGCGGCGGATATAATCAAAATCGCGATGATACACGTTTTCGAAAAATTGCGCGAAAGCGAAACTAGGCTGATATTGCAAGTACACGATGAGCTCGTTTTGGAAGCGCCCGAAAAAGACGCGATTCAAGCGGCAAAGCTTTTGAAGGAGACGATGGAAGGCGTTGTGGAAATGAGTGTCCCGCTAAAAGTAAGCTGCGAGATGGGGCGGGACTGGCTGCATATGGATTCGATGGAGATATGATATGGTAATCGGGCTTACGGGAGGCATAGCCTCCGGGAAAACACTGGTATCTTCGATGCTCCAGGATAGGGGCGCGCATATCATATGCGCGGACGCCATTTCGCGAGAATTGCTTGCGGAGCCCCCCGTTCTGGAAATGATACGCGAGGCCTTTGGCGACGGGGTGTTTCAAAGCGATGGCGCAATAGACCGCAAGGCGCTTGCGTATATCGTCTTCGAAACCGAGTTCGAGCGAAAGCGCCTCGAAGCGATCCTGCATCCGCTCGTGATCGAAGAAATATTCAAGCGCATCTACAAGCTCAAACAATCCGGCGAGGAGATTATAGTCGTGGACGCCGCGCTATTGATAGAAAGCGGGCTTTATAAGTGCGTGGACAAGGTGTGGGTGGTTATTTCTTCAGAACAAATGGATAGACTTATTAAGCGGGATCAATTGACGGAAGACGAGGCTAAAAAGCGCATGAACGCCCAACTGGATACCGAGCGGCGTTTGCGCCACGCGGACGCGTTTATCGATAATTCGTTCGGCCTTGAGCGGACGGAGGAACAGGTTGACGAACTTTTTACTCAACTGAAAGGCGGCACAATGGCGAATGAATAAGCGCAGGCGCTATATTCCGCTGAAGATCATGATGGGGATTTTAATCGCCGTAGTGCTTTTCACGGCGGCGATTTACGCGTCCAGGGAGGCGCAAAAGTTCATATACAAGCTCGACTATCCCGAAGAGATTCTTCTTTACGCCCAAAAATACGATCAAGATCCGTATCTCGTTGCGGCAGTTATCCACGCCGAGAGCGGCAACCGCCCCGGAGTGGCGTCCGGACAAGGCGCGATAGGCCTTATGCAGGTTCTGCCGTCTACGGGCGAGTGGATTGCGGAGAAGATCGACCTAGCGCTCGAGGGCGGCGCGGAAGAAGCGCTTCGGCGGCCGAAAATAAATATTGAACTGGGCTGCTGGTATTTAAGCTATCTGTTCGAGCGGTTCGATTCGCTCGAACTTGTGCTTTGCGCGTATAACGCGGGGCCGAACAGAGTAGCGGGATGGCTAGATGATCCGGAGCTTGCTTCAAGCGGCGCTCTTACCAGAATTCCATATCCGGAAACGGAAAAATACGTCGAACGCGTTTTAACGGCGCGCGAAAAATATAAAGAGCTGTATTCGGAACGGCTGGGGTAGATGTAGAGGCGATTCATGAATCGCCTGCGTGTAGGGACGCCATATATGGCGTCCGGGATAAATAGAAACGTTGATTATGGGTCGCGGACACGATATATCGTGTCCCTACAGGTTTGATTTCGGGCGATTCGTGAATCGCCCCTACAGGCCAATATTTAGGAACGAAGAGCTTCTCGTACATGGAAACGCAGTAGCGGTCGCTCATGCCGGATATGTAATCGCATACGGCGCGGTGGATGTCCTGCGCTTCGGCGATATCGCGGTATTCGGCAGGCATTTCGCCGGGGCGCCCCACAAAGTATTCGTACATGGCGCCCACGACGCGCTTGGCCTTGCCCTCCTCCGCCTTTGCCACCGGGTTCGTGTAGACCGCCTCGAACAGAAAGCTGCGCAGCTCGTCGTAGAGCCCCTGATGATATTCGTCCATGCGGATATCCTCGCCGGAGTTTTCGATCACGGCGTCCACGAACGCGGAGATGCGCTCCGACCTTGTGAGGCCGAGCTCCCCGCGTATCTTGCGGGGCAGGTCCTCGCCCTTGAGCACGCCCGCGCGGATAGCGTCGTCTATATCGTGGTTCATGTAGGCGATTTTATCGGCGTAGCGCACCACCCGGCCCTCCAAGGTGACTATTCCAAATCCGGCTGCGTCACCGTGATTCTCAACTACCTGCTGAAAAGCATCCGGAGCGTGGGCAGCCTCATTTTCTCCACCGTGCTGTCCACGATTTTCATGTGCATCGTCACCGGCAGTTCATATCTTGCCATTCTCATTCCGGGCGAGACCTTCGGGCCGGCCTTCGACAAATTCAAGCTTCACCGCAAGAATTTGTCCCGAACGCTTGAGGATGCCGGCACCTGCGTCGTGCCGCTGGTTCCGTGGGCAGTGGCAGGCACGTACATGTCCAGCACTCTCGGGGTATCGACCATCGAGTACCTGCCCTGGGCGGTTCTCTGCTACACCAGTTTCCTTTTCGCCATCCTTTTCGGCTATACCGGCCTCTGCATCAGCCGCAAGGACGATTCTTCCAACGGATTTGCAAAATAATTTGTTTGACAGAGATTGCGAAAAAATATAATATGTTCTTTCCAAATTTGAAGTGCGGAAGTGGCGGAATGGCAGACGCGCTTGGTTGAGGGCCAAGTTCTCGCAAGAGAATGGAGGTTCAAGTCCTCTCTTC
>DBDD01000166.1:0-165 GCA_002293365.1 Christensenella sp. UBA941
TGCGCCCCTTATGAATCCCCGCTAAATGCTTTCCGCCCACGCCAGCACCGCGGCTTCATCCTCAGTATTTACTTCCGCAAGGCGTTCCAGCCGCTTGCGTACTTCTTCGGCGCGCCCGCAGGACATCCTTCCCTCCGGGCACGCGCCGTATACGCAGCCCGGCCC
>DBDD01000166.1:218-3672 GCA_002293365.1 Christensenella sp. UBA941
GCGCAGCGAGAAGAAATGCAGCAATTCGCGGGCGTTCATCGTCATGATAAGCTGCGTCGGCGCGGCGTTCGGCAGTACGAAGCGCGCGTCCTCCTTGCCCGATTCGCCCAGCTTGTCTATCCATTCCTCGTAAAATGACGCGATCGTGTCCATCTGCTCGCCATAGCGTGTAACCGCTTCCCCACCCAATTCTTGAACACGCTGCGGCACGACGTATCCCATCCCCCTGGCATTTACATAGCGCTGCGACTGCACGGAAAAGCTCGCTATGCGATGCCGTGTAAGCTGCGCGAGCAACGCGCGCGAAACGCCGCCGACGAGGAACGTAAAGGAAGCGTGTTCCAGTGGAGACAGATGGTTCGAGGCCAAGAGCCCCGCAAGAAACTTCGCGTCGCCGCCCGGGTCGTGTTTTGAAGATGCAGAAAGTATGTCGTCGAAGCTCGCGGCGCTATAGCACATCCGCGCCGCGAGGGCAACCGTCTTTTCCGGCTCGGGCGTATAGCGCAAGAGGCGCACGCGCAAAGATGCTTTCATCGCAATCCCTCCATGCTAATTTTGTAGGCTTTTGATAGCAACTCGGCGGTTCTTGCTTCCTCGCCGCGCAAGAACAGGCAGCCAATAACGGCCTCGAGCCCCGTCGCCTTGGCATAATCCCCCGGATCGGCGTTTTTGGGCACTGTACCCGGCTTCGCGTTCTTCCCGCGGCGGTAGACGTCCGCCTCGTCCGGCGTCAATTCTACATGGAGCCTATCCGCGGCGAGCGCCTGCGCGTTAGCACAAACTGCCTTTGAACACAGCCTGTGCAGCGCGTTTGGCGTCAAATCGCGCTCACTCGTCAGGCGCGTGCGGACGTATAAGTTGTACACCGCGTCGCCAGTAAAAGCGAGTACGAGCGGGCTCAAGCGCTCCGCGTCCTTGCGCTTGGCGCCGCCGAAAAGCCGTGTATCCTCCATACGTTTCCTCCAAAGGTTTATCGCCGCACGAATGACCGGCGGTTTCCACTTCGACCATTGTATCAGCATGTCCTGTTGGGCGCAATATTGTTGCGAATAGTTATAGATTAGGCGGGAGCGAAGCTCCCGCCTAATCTATACTTACATATACTACGAAGCGTTTTCGTCCTTCCCGCAGCAATTCTTGTACTTCTTACCGCTGCCGCACGGGCACGGCGCGTTGCGTCCCGGCTTTTGCTCTACGCGCTTGGGCTTGCGCGCGCGCGTTTCACCATGCGAGGCTTCCGTGGGCTTCGCAACCCTTTTGCGCTCCTGCGGTATTTTTACATTCACATGCAACAGTTTGACCGCCGTCTCCTCTTGAATGCGGGCAACCATCTCGTCGAACATGTCGAAGCCTTCGATTTTATACTCCACAACAGGATCGCGGTTGCCATAGGCGCGAAGGCCTATGCCTTGCCGCAGCTGATCCATCGCGTCTATATGATCCATCCAATGCGAATCGACCGTCTGCAATAGCACTATGCGCTCGACCTCGCGCATATCGAAACCCGCTGCCTTAAACTCCTCTTCCTTTGCGGCGTAGAGTTCCAGCAGCTTCTCCATGCTATTTGAAACAAGCGTCTCTCTATCCAGATCCTCCGCCTGCGCCGATCCGTATGGCTTAAACTCCTTTGGCAAGCCAAAGCGCTCTAAAGCAATATTCATGCCCGCAAGATCCCATTCCTCCTGGAACTTCTCCTCCGGCGGACAATATTGGTTTATGATCGATTGAAGCGCGGCCTCGAACATACCCATGATATTCTCTTTTAAATCTTTGCCCATCAGCACTTCGCGCCGCTGGCCGTAGATTATCTCGCGCTGCTTGTTCATAACGTCGTCGTATTGAAGGACGTGCTTGCGAATTTCGAAGTTATGCAGTTCGACGCGCTTTTGGGCCGATTCAATCTGCTTGGACAGCACTCCGAAATCCATCGGAATGTCGTCCTCCGGTGTCAACCGGCTGACGAGCGCCTTTATCCTGTCGGAGCCAAACATGCGCATGAGCGGGTCTTCGAGCGATATGTAGAAGCGCGTCGAGCCCGGATCGCCCTGGCGGCCACTGCGCCCGCGGAGCTGGTTGTCTATGCGGCGGGATTCGTGCCGCTCCGTGCCGATGATATGCAATCCGCCAAGCTTGACGACCTCTTGGTGCTCGGCGTCGGTTTCGGATTTATGCTTTTCGTAGAGCTCGGTAAACTTCGAGCGCGCGTCCATAAGCTCCGCGTCGTCCGTTTCGGCGTGCCCAGTCGCCGCCTCGACCATATCTTCTTCATAGCCGAGCGCGCGCATCTCCTTGCGCGCCAGGTATTCTGGATTGCCGCCTAATAGGATATCCGTACCGCGGCCTGCCATATTTGTCGCAATCGTCACCGTGCCCTTTTTTCCGGCCTGCGCGACTATTTCGGCCTCTTTCTCATGGAATTTCGCGTTTAGTACCACGTGCTTTACGCCCGCGCGCTTCAAAAGCTCCGAAAGCCGTTCGCTGTTTTCCACGGATACCGTGCCGACAAGCACGGGCTGGCCCGTTTTATGCTTTTCTGCGACTTCGTTGACGACGGCCCTATACTTTCCGAACTCCGTCGTGAATACGACGTCGTTATTGTCGGCTCTTATCATCTCTCTGTGCGTCGGAATCTCGACGACGTCGAGCTTGTAGATGCCTTGGAATTCGGCCTCTTCCGTTTTTGCCGTACCCGTCATGCCGGAGAGCTTTGAGTACATGCGGAAGTAATTCTGGAACGTTATCGTCGCGAGCGTCTTGGATTCGCGCTCGACCTTCACGCCTTCCTTCGCCTCGATTGCCTGATGCAGGCCCTCGGAGTAGCGCCGGCCTATCATGAGGCGGCCGGTAAACTCGTCTACTATTATGACCTCGCCGTTTTGTACGACGTAGTCCCTGTCGCGCCGCATAGTGCCATGCGCCTTGAGCGCCTGATGGATATGGTGGTTCAGCTCGGTATTCGCGGCGTCGCCCAGGCTCTCCACCCCGAAAAAGTTTTCGGCTTTCTTTATGCCGAACGACGTTAAAACGACCGTCTTCCCCTTTTCGTCGACGACGAAGTCGCCTTTTTCTTCGACTTGCTGGCCTTCGAGCATCTCCATAGTCGTCTGGCGCTTATAATCCGGCCCGCGTTCGAGGCGGCGCACGAAAAAATCGGCCTTGTTATACATTTCGGTCGATTTCTCCCCTACGCCGGAGATGATCAAAGGCGTGCGCGCCTCGTCCACCAGAATCGAGTCGACTTCATCCACGATCGCAAAATTCAATTCGCGCTGCACCATCTCGCTTTTGTAGACGACCATATTGTCGCGCAGATAGTCGAAGCCCAACTCGTTGTTCGTGCCATACGTGATATCCGCGCCATACGCCGCGCGGCGCTCCGCGTTGTCCAGGCCATGAACTATCAGCCCGACGTCGAGCCCTAAAAATCTATGTATCTTGCCCATCCACTCGCTGT
>DBDD01000166.1:3725-34907 GCA_002293365.1 Christensenella sp. UBA941
TTGCCCTCGCCGGTTTTCATCTCGGCGATGCGCCCCTGATGCAAAACGACGCCGCCGATTAGCTGTACGTCGAAATGGCGCATGCCCGTCGTCCGCACCGACGCTTCGCGCACGAGCGCGAACGCCTCGGGCAAAAGCTCGTCCAGCGCTTCGCCGCCGGAATATCTTTGCTTTAGTTTTTGCGTCATCTCGCGCATTTCTGTATCCGAAAGCGCCTTAATATTGGGTTCAAGCTCATTTATCCGCGCGACAAACGGGCGAATTCTCTTTATCTGCGCCTCGCCGCCTGTGCCAAAAAGCTTATTGATTAAGCTCATCTATACCTCCCATACAGAACCATGGTGCATCGTGTGTAGGGGCGGGGTTCCATCCCCGCCCGTCTTACTGATCATTGTACCATTTAGCACCAGGGCTTTCAATGCCGCGGCAAAATGTTGCGTTTTGCGCCATACTTGTAGGGGCGATTCGTAATCGCCCGTGTGCAAATTCATTCAGGTAACGCGGGCGATTACGAATCGCCCCTACAGTAATCGCGTCATTCGGCTACGCTTCAGTCTCCCCCGCCTTCATCAATTCCTTGCGTCCGTATAACGCGAAGCCGCCGCCAATAAGCAAAAGGCCCGTTAGAATAAGCAGCAGCTCGATACTGACGACGTCGCCCAGCGGCCCGAACAGCGCCATGCCGAGAGGCATTGCAAGCCCGTTGATAATCATCATCACGCTGAATACGCGGCCCATCAGCTCCGGCGGTATTTTTGTCTGCATGAGCGTCATCGCGGGCGTATTGTATATGGGCATGGCAAGGCCGCAGAGCACCATAACGCCCAGATATATCCAAAAATTCGGAATCACGCCGAACAAAAACGTCGTCACGCCGAAGCACAGCCACGCCAGCACCATCGTATGCGACTTATTTTTAAACCCGCCCCACGCTGAAATGACGACGCCCCCCGCCATCATGCCTGCGGAAAACGCGATTTCTATTGCTGTCAGCAACCAAACATCGTCGCCGAACGTGCGCACGACCTGGAGCGGCGTCAGCATCGCGGCGGGCGAAGCGAATATCCCGAACAACGCGGAGGCAATAAGCAGTGTTTTTAGCCAGGGCTGGCTGCCTACAAAGCGAAATCCCTCCGCCATTTCGTTATAATATACCTTCGCGCCAAGCGTTTTCTCATGTTTTTTCGGCAAATGCGGAACCTTTACGCAGAAAAACACCGTAGAAATGCCTATCACTGCGGTAAAAACGTCGATATAAAATATAGTTTCAAGCGGTAAAAACGACATTAACGCGCCAGCCGCCATAGGCGCCGCGAACGTTGTCAGCGATTGCGCCGTTGACTGAATGCCGTTAAAGCGCATCAGATGTTCTTCCGGCACGATTTGCGGAATCAGCGCGCTCGCGGCGGGATTTTGGATACCCATACCGACGCTACGCGCCATAACCGTCGCGAACAAAAGCCATATATTTTTATGCCCGGCGCTATATAAAATTGCGACCACAAGCGTGATTAGCGCAATCGCGGCGTCGGATACGTTCACCAGATGCTTTCTATCGTATCTGTCCGCCCAAACGCCCGCGAAGGGCGAAATGAACACCATCGGCAGCATTGCGGCCGCTGTAAACAGCGCCATGAGCACACCGGACTGCTCCTGCAGCAAGACATGCCATGAAACCGCGTGCGAAACCAGCATCGAGCCGAACATCGATACGAACTGCCCGCCGATATAAAATCCAGCGTTCCTTTTCCAACGCGCATTATTATTTTCCATACTGCTCCTTCGCCTAACAGTCAAGCCATGAAATTCCAGAACAGTATAGCGTAAAAACGGGTTTGGCGCAAGGACACAAAATTCTATACGGGCGATTCACGAATCGCCCGTGCAGCGGTAATGCCCTGAAACGCGGGCGGATTGCCATCCGCCCTTACATCTTCCTCCCGATATAGAACACATAGCCGTAATGCTGCTTATATTTCGCAAAAAGCTCGGCTTCGTAGCGCGAATTTTCAACATAAGCCTCTATAAGCGCATTCCCGGCGTACTTTTTTATAACTTCTTCTTCCTTTTCCGCGCGCGGTATAAAGTAATTCTCCGTCCAGCATTCCTCCGGCAGCGCGAACGCGGCGACAAAACTATAGCCGCTTTTTTGCATAGCTGCGATGTTATCGCCTATCGAGTCCAATTTACTGCCCGCGTCGCCCCAAAACTTATCGACTTCGGGAACGCGTTCCGCCGTAAGCCAACAAGGGCACGTCACGGCAACATAACCGCCTTTCTTCAGATAGCCGTTCCAATGGCGCAGCCCCTTTTCAAAGCCGATAGAGTCTATCGCACCCTCCGACCAGATTAGATCAAACTCATTCTTTTTAAATTTGTGGTTAAGCGAAGCCATCGAGCCGACAGTACCTAGGGCTCTGTCTTGCAAGCCCAGCTTTTTCGCGTTTTCGTTGAAGACGCCAATAAACTCGGGGAAAAGATCCAAGCCCGTAGTGCGGCCCTTGATGCGCCGCGCGAGCTCCATCGTCTGAGTACCCGTGCCGCAGCCCAAGTCCGCCGCCCGTTGAATACCGTCAAGATTCTCGATAAAGCTCATAGCCTTGAGCGTCATTTCGGAGCTGCCGGGGCCTTGCCTGTCCAGGTCTATATGTGTTTCAAGTAAAATATCGAGCTCTGTTAATCGTTTATCTTCCATTATCTTTCTCCATTATTTGTATTTGGATAATATATAATAAAAATATGTTTACTTGTCAATGACTATATGAAAATTCGCTTATTGTTGAGCGGCGCGATTTCAGCTATAATCGAACGGAATGCTAAAGAAAGGCCCTAAACGTTTGTTCTCTTTTGAAGTGCTCGCAACTTGCGATAAAACCAAGGCGCGCGTAGGACGCGTACATACGCCGCACGGCTCGTTTGAAACGCCATGTTTCATGCCCGTCGGCACGCAGGCGACGGTTAAGGCCGTCCCCCCGCGCGACCTCGCGGAGCTGAACGTTCCGATTTTATTGGCGAATACGTACCATCTCGCTATGCGCCCCGGCGAAGACCTGGTGCAAGAGGCGGGGGGGCTGCATAAATTCATGGCCTGGAACGGCCCGATTTTGACGGACAGCGGCGGTTTTCAGGTTTTCAGTCTCGGCGCCTTGCGCAAAATAAGCGAAAATGGCGTTAAGTTTCAGTCGCACATAGACGGTTCCTACCATTTTTTCACACCCGAGCGCGCGATAGACATCGAACACGCCCTCGGCGCGGATATAATCATGGCCTTCGACGAATGCGCCCCCTACCCCGCCGAACGCCAATACGTCGAGCGCTCGATGGAGCTTACGCACCGCTGGGCCAAGCGCTGTAAGGAGCATCACGACGCGCTCTCAATCGAGGAAGCAGGGCGCGAGGGTGCAGCCTTTAATCCGCAGGCGCTGTTCGGCATCGTGCAAGGCGGGATGTTTGCGGATCTTCGCGCCGAAAGCGCTAATGAAATCGCCGCGCTCGGTTTCCCCGGCAACGCGATAGGCGGGCTGTCTGTCGGCGAACCGAAGCCGCTTATGTACGAGATGCTGGATATCGTCAATCCGCTGCTTCCAGCCAATAAGCCGCGCTACCTCATGGGCGTCGGCAGCCCGGACTGCTTGATGGAGGGCGCGATGCTAGGCGTAGATATGTTCGACTGCGTCCTTCAGACGCGCATCGCCCGCAACGGCACGGCGCTAACCTCCGAGGGGCAGCTCTCGCTGAAAAACGCGCGCTTCGAGCGGGATTTTACGCCGCTCGACCCGAACTGCGGCTGCTACTGCTGCACGAATTTTACTCGTGCGTATCTTCGGCATCTCGCCAAGGCTAAAGAGATCTTAGGCGCGCAGCTCGTCTCGATCCATAATATCCACTATACGCTTAGGCTTATGGAAGGGCTGCGCGAGGCTATAAAGGGCGGGTATACGGTGGAGTATGCTAGGAAGGTGCTTGCGAGACACTCGTGATCCTCGTTTATGCATGTAGGGACGCCATATATGGCGTCCGTGACCTTTATGAACGCTCGTTATCTGTGGTCACGGACACGATATATCGTGTCCCTACAAATTTGGGTCATGCTAGCGGGTCACGGGCGAACACAGTTCGCCCCTACAATCCAAAATAGTGAAAGTTTTAGCGACGCGGGCGGCAAAACGCCGCCCCTACAATTCATATGGTATCTACTCAAACCTAAACAACTGGCACTTCAGCCCCGAATTGTATAAATTCCTGCGCTTCGTTGCCCTTTGCCCATAAAACCGCTCGAAGCCCGTATGTGCGCAAAGCACGTTTACGGACTCCAAATCCGCCGCGCGAAACGCCTTGCCCATATCCCTGAAAAGCCGCTCGGCCTCCGCTTTTGAGCCCAGCCGCTCGCCGTACGGCGGATTGCAGACGACAACAGGCTTGCCGTCAGGCTTAAACGCCGATACGTCCATCTTTTTGAACGAAATACCTTTTACGCCCGCCTGCTTTGCGTGCGTTTTCGCTACGCCAAGCGCCCTTTCGTCGATATCGCTGCCGAAAACGCGCGCCGCCTTGCCCTTGCTTTGGCGCTCGCGCGCCTCTTCATTTGCCAAAGCACGCGCTTTCTTTTCGAGAAAATCCCACTCGTAATACGCGAACTCACGATTCAGCCCCGGCGCAATGTCCATGGCGATCATCTGCGCCTCGATCGGGATCGTCCCCGAGCCGCAAAACGGATCCCACAGCGGCGTCTCTTTATCCCAGCGCGAAAGCAATACCAGCGCCGCCGCTAATGTCTCCGATAGCGGCGCTTGAACGTTCAGCGTATGATAACCCCTACGCGCGAGGCCCGCCCCGCTTGAATCCAGCGCAAGCACGGCGTTATCTAAAAGCAGCCCGGCCTCGACAATGACGGCTTTGCCCGTTTCCGGCAGGCGAATCAAGCCGTAGCGCGGCGCAAGCCTGTCCACAATCGCCTTTTTTACGATCGATTGTACGTCTGAGACGCTGTGCAGCTTGGAGCGCGCCTGTTTGCCCTTTACGATGATCTTCGCGTCCTTGGGAATGTAGCCCTCCCACGCAAGCGCCTTTGTTCCCTCGTATAGAGCGTCAAACGTGTCCGCGAAAAAACTCCCGGCCTCGAGAAAAACCCTCTCCGCCGTGCGCAAAAATAGATTCGCCCGCGCGATTTCAACAGAACCGCCGCAAAAAGACACCTTGGCGTCCCGCGTCGCTTCTACGGGGATGCCAAGGTTTTTAAGCTCCGAAGCCACGACGGCTTCGAGCCCAAAGCGACACGTCGCAAACAGCTTGTGCGTCATTCGCTGTCCTTCAGAGCGGCTTCGAGCTTGTTGTAGGCGGAGTTCACGCGCGCTATCGACGTTTCGTAGCGATAGCAAAGCTGCGCTTTTGATACTTTGATTCCAAGCTGCCTGCAAGCGATATATTCCAGCGCCGCTGCCCAAGAATGCGGAGAACGTATTTGGGCATAGCCCGTTTTTTGCTTTGCGACGAACTTTTCCCAGATAGAAATCGCCAAGCGCACGCATTCGTCGCCGTGTATCTCGCGGATCATCCGGATTGCTATCTCTATCGTCTGTTTATATTCCTTTGGCAGCTCCTCGCCGTAGCCCTCGAAGATATTCACGCGCACTTCGACGATATTCTTGCCCATATACGCTATATACGGCTCGCTCGCGCCCATGCGCTTTAGCATCGCGAACGCCTCGCGCTTGATCTCGTCCGGGTGGTTACGGCGAAGAATAAAATCGCGCAAGAGCTTTTCGCTCTTTTCGCCGCCTATGCCGGCCGCGAACGAGAGCATCGCCCGCTTGATCGTATTGTCGGTAAGCTCTAGGCCCCAAAGGAGGGTATCGTACAGCTCGTCGCCGCTTTCCCAAAGCTCCAGCGCCTTCTCGTTTGGAAGCTTTACGCAGCGGTTAAGGTATTGGATTCGGCGTAAAAGCTCTTCGTAGGGTACTTGGAAGTGCGCATGCAGCTCCTTTTGCGGCGCGCCGCCCTCGTTTACCCTTCGCGCCTCGTTGATATAGTACTGTGCGATGGTATTGTGCGGCTCTATGCGCAATATCCGCCCCCACGCGTCCTCGGCCATGCGGTATTTACCTAAATGGTATAGGCAAACGCCGTATTGATGCAGCGTCTTCTGATCGTACGGGCGCTCCTTTAAAAGCTTTTTGATATGCGCGCATGAGCTTTCGTGCAGCCCCAGCTCGAGCAGCGTCATCGATAGGCGCGAAAGCTCCTCCGGATCGTCTGTTTGCGCCGTCTTGAGCATCTCGATATAGGGCGCGGCCGATTCGTGGTCGCCCTTGTCAAAATAGAAGAGCGCGAGGTTACACTTGGCCAAAAGATCGCCCGGATCGTCCGAAAGCACCGCCTGCGCCGTTTGGACGGCTTTGTCCATTTGGCGGTTTACATAGTACGCCAGCGCTAAATTGTTGCGCACGAAATACAAATCCGGGTTCTTTTCCGCGACTTTTTCAAGTATTTTTATCGCCTTGGAGGTTTCTCCAAGGTCCAAAAGGCGCTTGCCCTTGGCTGCGGACTGGTAGGCCGCCGTGCGCTCGAGCGCCATAGTATCGCCAAACGCCTCGCGGAATAAGTCTGGCTCCTGTAATACGTCCAAAACGTCGTAAACCTCGTCGGAAAATTCGCCGTCCGGGTCGGTTTGGATGTAGCGCCGGAAGCTTTCGAGCGCCTTATCGTATTCCTGAAGGCCGATATAGTTGCATCCCATGCCGAAATAGCATTCCGTTGTAAAGCTTTCGCCGCCGGTCATAAGCACCAGCAGGATCTTGTTGGATTCCTCGAAATAATTCATGACGGTATAGACTTCCGCCATAGCGAGGTGATACTCGATGTTTGTCGGCTCCTTTTCCACCGCACGGCGATAATAAGCCAGCGCCTCGAGATACTCGCTGTTGTCGAGGCGTTTGCTCCCGCGGCGATGGTAAAAATCGCCTGTTTGTTCAAAGGGCAAAACCTTGCCCCCCGCGTAGCCTTTTGAGTTCAGTCGTCTGATCATTTATCGTCTCCCCGTAAAAACCGTCGCTTTACCGGCGCTTTTCACGAATTCAATTTCGGATTTAGTATATCATATTCAGCATGCCCTTGCTACTGGCCGCAAAAAAAGGCAAAATTCAAGGATATGAAGGATATGAAGGATATGAACACCACCTTATTATGTTCGAGACTTCATCCCAAACAGTATCCTAACAACCGGAATACGCCGTATCGCAACCGATAAAAGCACAGTAAACACAAGCGATACAGCAATGAATACGGCGATTTGCAGCGGGATATTGGCTATACGCGGCATAAGGAGGTACGCAACCGCCGTCAGAATCGGGTAATGGAAGATATAGTAAAGCTGGGAGCTTTCCGCGGCGCGTATCAAGGCTCCGTTTTGCGCGATGAAGTATCGTTTGCCTAAGCCAATCAGCGCAAGCGCCGCTAAATATCCATATAAGTAATACGGCAGATCATAGGCAAACCCGCTCCATTGAGATTCAATGGCGACGGCATATCCCGCTCCGGCAACGAGCGCCGAAATTAAAAACGCAAATCGAAGCCTCTCTAGCTTTTCTTGTACCTCTTCGTGTGACAGCGCAAAGAGTCCGATTAAAAAGAGAACAAAGTATTGGGCAAGGCTTTTACCGCCAAAATTGAGCCAATCGTCCGCCTGCGCCTGTACTGCGCCCAACAGCATAATCAGGGCTACGGGCCACTTGTTCCAAGCCATAAACTTCGGAAATCGCCTGCAAAGCAAGAAGATAGGCAGCGCCGCTAAAGAGATGATAACCAGGTATAATAAAAACCAGAGGTGCGATAATCCGAAGCCGCCGTCATAGCCGGACAAGTCTGTCCATCTGGTAAAAAAGATGACGTAATGCGCAAAATATCCGCCGCTGTAGCCGTTGTTGGATATGTCCGCGATATACGCAAGGAACGGATTTATCAGCAACACGCCCGCCAATAGCGGAAGGCCGACGCGCAGTAAACGCTCCTTAACAAATTGAGCCGGGCTGCGTTTTTCAAGCGAATAACGGGCGGACATTCCGGCGAGGACAAACATAACGGGCATAAACCACGGATAAGTCAGCCATACAAACCACCCCGCCGCCGGTAATGGCGCGCCGCGTACGTATTGTCCCTCGCCCCAAGTGTTATACATCATCGCCGTATGAAATGGGATCAATAATGCTACACAGGCTAGCCGCAGCATATCGATATACCGCTTGCGCATATTTCGGCCTCCAAACCTTTGCTTAGGTAACATAATCGGCACAAATTCTTATGAATTCATCGTAATCCACCGGCTTTTGAAGGTAGCCGTTCATCCCAGCTTCCTCGCATAGGCGCATCGATTCGCTTTCCGAACCACTGGCCGAAAGAGCGAATATCGGCAGCCGCGCCGCTTCAGCGGAAAGGCCCCGAATCGCCCTGGCGGCGGCTATTCCGTCCATTTTGGGCATATGGATATCCAGAAACACCAGCGAATAGCGGGCGGCGTTTTCTTTGTATTTATCCAGCGCTTCTTTTCCGTCTTCGGCAAAATCGAGCGTTAACCCCTCCACGCCGGCTAGCATCGCGGCTAAAATGTCGCGGTTGAGCTCTACGTCCTCGGCAATTAAGATCGTCTTTCCCCGAAGGCGCTCTTCCGGCGGCTTCAAGGGCATGCGGAGCGGCGCGCTTACGCGCAGTTGAAGCCGCTTTGTAAGCGCGCCGCTCCCGGAGCGCCTTATAACGGCATAGTCGACGGCGCCCATGGCAAAAGCGGCCATTTCGAGGTTTTCGTCGTCGTGTTGCGCCAAAACCAAAACCGGGACGCCACCGGCGTTTGCTTCGCGGGCTAGGCCGGCAAACGAAGATAAATCGGCTTCGCCTGCGCAAATGACAATCGCGTCGGCGCCGTACGCTTCGAGCACGGCTAACGCCGCGCTGCCCGAGGCCGCGATATTGATCTCAAAGGAGCGCATAAGCTCTTTTTTCAGCCCGGCTAATTCGCGCGGGTCTCCGCTTACTATGAGTACGCGGCTTTTCAAATCGCCAAATATCGCCATTCTCTCGCCCCCGGCCATAAAAATATATTTAAGAAGTTATTTCCAAAGCTAATTTACTAAGATATAATATATGTATGGTCAGGGGATAGACGCAAACCCGCCCCTGACCCTTAGAATATCATAATTGTTAGGATTGTTAAAGATCGCCGATGAGCAACATTGACGCCGCTTCATTCTTCGACGATTTCGAAAGCGAAGCAAAAGCGCATATCGAGACCATCGAATTCGCGTTTCTGGATATTGAAACGCTAAGCGGCTCGCCCGCGCTTATAGACAGCGTTTTTCGCGCCGCTCATAGCCTTAAAGGGACGGCGGGTTTTTTTTCGTTCGACAAGATAGTAGCCGTGGCGCATGAATTAGAAAGCGTATTTTCCAGGATAAAAAACGGCGAGCTAAGACTTACCGAAGAGATTGCCGACGTCGCTTTGCAAGGCGTAGATATCCTAAAAAAGCTCGCGGACAACCTGCATTCCCATGAAAACATTGATATCACCTATATTTTAGATCTGCTCACCAAATACTCCAACTCCCAAAAGGCGGTCGATATCGCTTGGGGAACCAAAATGACCTTCGACTTAAAAAACGCCGAAACGCAGAAGATCCTGAAAGCAGCGTTAAAGCGCGGCCAGAAGCTATATTATATCGGCGTCAACATGAAAAGCGATCTTGGGAGATATACCCAAAGGCCGGCTGGTATGTTCGAGGAGATACTATCGATCGGCTCCATCATGAAAATCTCGCTCGACGGCGCGGAAACCCTCCCTCCTCCCCCGTCCTCTCTGGCGGCGGATGTTCTTAGCGAGATTGCGCGCCGCGGCGTCTCGTCGCTTGGCCTTCTCGTAAGCAGCGTTTTGGAACCGGAGCTATTTCTTATCGCCGTGGAGCTCGAAAGCCGTTTTATCCGCCCGATACCAAAGGAAGCCGTTCTCGGCTTGAAATCCGGTGAAGCTTCCAAGCCTGTCCAGCCTGGCGCACAGCCGCATCCTTATACTTCGAAGGCCGATTTCTCCGTTAGGCTCGATATTTCTTTCATAAACGGCTTCATGGACTTGGCCAACGAAATGATTTTAGCCCGGAACCAGCTAATGTCCTTAACGTCGGGCCATGTAAACGCCATCACGGGCTTGGCGCCCGTATTAAACAGCGTGAACCGGCTCACCAGCGAAATCCAGGAAAAGGTTATACGCGCAAGAATGCAGCCTGTAGGCGTACTATTCAATAAATTCCCGCGAATGATCCGCGACGCCGCCAAATCGCTCAAAAAGGATATTCGCCTCGAAATCTTCGGCGGCGATGTGGCGCTGGATAAATATATGCTCGATTCGTTGTCGGATCCTATTACACAGCTTGTAAAAAACTCCGCCGACCACGGCATAGAAAGCGCTCTGCGCCGCGCCAAGCTCGGTAAACCGCCTAAAGGCACGATCACACTGGACGCCTGCATGCGCGACGGCATGGCGATAATCGAAGTATCGGACGACGGCGCAGGCCTTGATATCGGGCACATAAAGCAAATGGCCCTAGAACGCGGCAGCTATTCGGAAGAACAGCTGGACACGATGTCCGAAAGCGAACTGTTCGCGCTGATATTCGAGCCCGGGTTTTCGACGGCGGTCAAGGTCACGAGCGTTTCCGGGCGCGGCGTCGGGATGGATATCGTAAAGACGAATATCGAACAACTAGGCGGCTCCATAGAAATCGAATCCACGCCCGATATCGGGACGACTATGCGCCTGATAACGCCGCTATCGCTCTCCATTATCCGTACGCTGATTATAAAAATCCAAGGCGTTCAATACGCCGTGCCGGAAATAAACGTAGAGCGTATCGTCCGCGTTTCCACCAAGTCCTCAAAACAATTCGTATGGGTCAACGGTTCGCCCATATTAAATCTTGACGGGTGGCTCGTGCCGCTAATAACCCTTTGCGGCGACGCGCCCGCCGGCGCGCTTCCGGAATACGCGAATGAGGATGTTACAAAGTGCCTCGTCTTAAAGGCCGGCTCCCGCTTTTTCGCGCTATTGATCGACGACGCGTTTGGAACCGAGGAGACGCTGATCAAGCCGCTGCCCGTATACCTAAAGAGCTGCCGCCTCTACAGCGGCGTGACGGTATTGGGTTCCGGAAGCGCCATAATGGTCTTGGACGCCCAGTCCCTCATGCGCTCGGCGAGGCTCAGCGGCGTCGAAATGCCGCCCGAGGAAAGCATACCGCCCGCCAATAATCTACAGCATGTTATAATCTTTAAATGCTCGGGTTCGGAATACTTCGCCGTAAACGAAGTCAGCGTCGCGCGCATCGAGCGTATAGAGCCCTACCAGATTCAAACGATCGACGGCGGGGAATACGCCAATATCGCGGGCAGAACTGTACAGATCCTGCGCCCGGAGTATTACGCCCCCGTTCAAAGGCTTCCCTATACAAAGAAATGGCTTTATCTGCTTATGCTCGAATCCGGCGGCCATCCTTCGGGCTTGCTTGCGGCCAGCGTTCTCGATAAGGCCGAAGCGGCGCTGCCGCTTGACGGCGGAACCATCGAAGGCGAGTATATATTGGGTACCAGCATATACGGCGAAAAGATATTAATACACCTGGATTCCAAAAGCATCCGGCGCTCCGCCGGCGAAAAGAAAAGAATTTCCCCGAAAACGGAAAGGCGGTGCGTATCATCCGAGGCCTAAGTTTTTACGCTGAAGGCGAGCGCTTTGCCGCCGACGTCGCCCTGATTCAAAAAATCGCGCGGAATATTGAAATCACGCCCGTTCCGATGGCTCCAAGCACAGTCGCCGGCATCGCCAACTTGAAGGGCAAGGTCATCACGCTGCTGCGCATAGCTTCCCTACTAAAGCTACGAGGCTTTGCAAACCATATTCCCGGCAAGGTTAACGCGGTCGTATTCAAGCCTTTCGCGGGCGAAAACGACCAAATGGGATTAATTATCCATAGCCCCGGCGACCTTATCGAAATCGACGACGCGATAATCGCGCCTCCGCCATTGGCCGAAGGCGCCGAAGTCGCGCTCTATATTTCGGGCATTGCGGAGGTAGACGGCGCGCTTTATAGAATTCTAGATATTAAAGCCATAGTAGACCAATTCAGAAACGGCGGCGAGCCGCAAGGAGGTATTATCGATGAAAAACCCCTTTAGGAACATGCGCATCAGAACCCAGCTTATATGGGCGTTTATGGTCGTAACCCTCGTCACGATCGCCGTGTTGATTACCGCGCTGTTCGAAATAAACAGCATGGGAAACTCGATCGGCTCGCTCTATAACGGCACGCTGGAGCCGCTGGAATACGTTACGCAAGCAAGAACGCTTATGGAAAAGGCGAAGACCGACGGGCGCGGCGCGCTATTGCTAAGTCAGCCCGCTCTGCGCGACCAAACAGCCCAGGATATTATCAACGAAACAAACCAAGCCAAGGCCTACATGGAAGAATTCGGCAAGACGATTCAAAAACAGGAGGCGATTCCCGTCCACGCGGCCTTAATGGAATCGTTCGACGAGTATATCGAGCTTATGGGGCCGTTTCGCGCTATGCTCCAGGCCGATTTAGCCCAGAGCGACGACTTCAACAATGCGCTCGCCTATATCGACGACATTCTTGCTCCCGTTTCCACCGCGTGCCTTGACCACCTGGCGACGCTAAACTCCATCCGGCTGGAGCTTGGCAACGAGCTAATGACGGCGGCTTCCCGGAGCGCAAACGCCGCGTTTATGCTGATGATAGTGCTTTCATCCGCGGGCGTTTTAATATCGCTCGTCTTTGGCGTCGCGTTCGCGGTATATATCAGCAAGCCTATTCTCAAAGGCGTCGACGTCCTATCCAAGGCCGCGAACGGAGATTTCTCCGTCTCTCTGCCCGAAACCGAATACGGCGCGGAGATCGGCAAGCTGTACAGCGCTTCAAACGCGCTCTTGGACTACAACAGGATGACAATTTCAACGATTGTCGAAACGAGCTCGACCATGCGGGACTCGGCTTCGAACATGCTCATGATATCATCTCAAATGGCCGATAACAGTAAAAGCCTCAACGAGCAGACCTCTTTCGTCAGCGCGACGATCGAAGAGTTTTCGTCGGGCATGATGCAATCGTCCCATTCGCTGTCCACCGCGACTACGCATATCAGCGCCGTGGCGTCCTCCATAGACGAGATCAACTCGACTATCAGCGCCGTGGCGGCGGCCGCGGAGGAGACGAACACGCGCGTCGAACAATCGAGCCAGCTAGTCGACAGCATTAAAAACAGTATTTCGACGGCCTCCGGCTCTGTGACGCTTGTCTCGGATACCTTCAACAGCGTCGCGAAAAGCGTGGATGAAATCAACAAATCCATCCTATCCATAAACGATCATTGCGCCAACGCGATGCGCCAGGTATCCGACGCGGACTCCAAGGCCAAGAGCGCGCACTTAATAATCCAGCAGCTTGAAGCCGCTTCCAAGCAAATCGGTAAGATCGTCAATATTATCAGCGACATTGCCGATCAAACGAATATGCTCGCCTTAAACGCCGCAATCGAGGCCGCGGGGGCGGGCGAGGCCGGCAAGGGCTTTATGATCGTCGCAAACGAAGTAAAGGATTTGGCAAGACAAACGGCGAACGCTACCGGCGAAATCGCCGACCAAATCGAGAACATGCAAAAGAGCATGCCCGAAGCCGTCGGCGCGGTTTCGATCATCACAAAGATAACCGACGGCCTGGCAGAGTTTATGCAAGCCCTCAATCTTGAGGTAACTCAGCAAGGCAAGCGCTCCGACCAAATCGCCGTGGAATCCGCGTCCGCCGCCCATAGAATGAGCGAGATAACCTTGGAAATCGGCAGAATATCCGAAAACGCGCAGTCCGTATCGCGAACGGTGCTCGATTCCACGAAGGGCGTAAACGAAATAGCGCGCTCCACAGCCGAGCTTGTCGTCGGGACGCAGGAAATCGCGATGAATTCCGAACGCGCCTCCAACAATATCCGCGAGATAGATCGCGCCGCAAAAGAAATGTCCGCGGGCTTGGTAGATATCTCTAAGAATATCCAGTTGATCCATTCGGAGACGATCTCCGTACAAGAAAGCGCTATCCATACCAGCGAGGCCAGCCAGGAATTGTTCAATACCGCAAACGGAATGGAAACTTTCGTTTCCCGGTTTAAGGTCGAATGACGTTAAGCGCAATAAAAGTATTAATCGCCGACAATTCGCCGATTTATAAAAAAATGTTCGCGCAAGCCGTCGCCGGGGCGGCGGAAAACGCGACGAGCGCCCATGCCTCCGACAAGGATGAGCTTTTGAATAAAATCGCGCGCGAAAAATACGATATAATCGTGCTGGACGCAGAGCTAACAAGATCCGGAACGGCGTCGCTGATTCCTGTAATTCTTCGCGAGCTTCCGGACGCCGCAATACTCTTTGCAGCGCGGCCGTCGCCAAGAAACAAGGCGCTCTTTGCCGAAGCCGCCGCAAAGGGCGCGGCCATGCGCTTGGTTAAGCCCATCTACGGCAGCTACAGCGAGAATTTAGCCGAGCTAAAGTGCGCACTGAAGGGGATAATTAATATCTCCCTAAAGTCGCGGGAAGAAAAGCGCACTAACAATCCTAACGCCTCCAAAATGATTTCGCGTTTTCGCCCGGAGCTCGTATTGATCGCATCCTCGACGGGAGGTCCGCAGGCGCTCGAAACGGTTCTTACGGCGTTAAGCGGGACGTTTCCCGTGCCGATTTTGGTAGTCCAGCATATGCTGCCTAATTTTACGGAATCGTTTGCAAATGGCCTCGATAAGAAGGCCAAGCTTAGGATAAAAGTCGCCGATAGCGGGGAGCGCGTCGTTCCGGGTACGGTTTATATCGCGCCGGACGGCTGCCATATGGCGCTAAACGCGCAAAGGAAGATCGCTTTTATCGACGCTCCGCCGGTCAGCGGCATCCGTCCGACCGCGGACGTGCTTTTCGAATCCGTAGCCGATAATCTGCCTCCAGGCGACATTTTAGCCGTCGTCCTAACGGGAATGGGGCGCGACGGCGAGAGGGGACTTATGCAGCTAAAAGCCAGGCACAATTGTTATTGCCTTGTGCAAAGCGAACAAACCTGCGTCGTTTACGGAATGCCTCGCGCCGCCGTGGAAGCGGGGTTTGCGGATAGCGTCTTAGATTTGGGCGAAATTGCGGGCGCGTTGGAAAAGCTCTGTATATACGCGAACAGGAAGCGGGTCAACAATGAATAATATTTTCATCCGGCTGCCGTATAATTCAATAGGCCAAAAGGAATTCAAGCTTTTCAAAGCGCTTCTCGCCAAAAATAGCGGCATCGACATCCCGGCTGAAAAGGCGTACCTGTTTGAAACCCGGCTCGCAAAAATGATGGCCGACGTTGGGTTGGACTCCTTTGCGGAATTTTACAAATACATACAATCCGGCGCGGATCCTCTAGCGGTTCAAAAAATAATTAACGCCATGACGACTAACGAAACGCTCTGGTTTCGCGACGCTGCGCCTTGGAAGATCATGGAGGATATTCTGCTCCCCAAGCTTATTGGCGCGCTTTTATCGGGCCGGAAATCGCGTATAAGGATTTGGTGCGCCGCGGTTTCAACCGGGCAGGAAGCCTACTCTACCGCTATGTGTATAGACGATTATTTAACAAAGAACGCCGTATCGGGCGTAACGCTTTCAGATTTTGATATCGTAGCCACGGATATCTCTACACGGGTATTGGATATCGCAAAAAAAGGCCGGTACGACGCTATTAGTATACAGCGCGGCCTTAGCGACTATTATCGGGTAAAATATTTCACCAAAAACGGTTCCGCTTGGCATTTGGATCCTAGCATACGCGATACCGTGAAATTTTCCGCTTTTAACCTCGACAATGACTTTAATCACTTTGGAACTTTTGATATAATTTTCTGTAGGTATGTCCTGATCTATTTTTCGCAGGCGCTGAAAAAGGAAATTATCTCGAATATATACGGTTCCTTGGCGGACGATGGGATCTTGTTTTTAGGCAACTATACATTATACGATTTACTTGAGGATAATTATAAATTGAATATGTACAAAGATTTTTCTTATTATACAAAGAAGGCGGTAATTCTATGAAGCTGTTTGTTGTTGACGACTCTCTTATGGCTAGGAAGGTAATCAAAACCGTCGCCGGTGCGCTCGGTTTTGAAACCATAGAAGCGCAGGACGGTATCGAGGCGCTCGAAATGCTTCCGAATATTTATAGCGAGATAAGCTTGATCCTTTTGGACTGGAATATGCCCGGGTTGAGCGGCTATGACGTTCTGGTGAAAATAAGGGAAAACGATTTATACGCGCAACTTCCTATAATGATGGTTACAACCGAGGGGCAGAAAAGCCATATTGTCGCCGCGATTCGCGCGGGCGCAAACAACTACCTGACGAAGCCTTTTACAGCCGACGAGCTTGAGTCAAAGCTCATGGAATGTCTGCAAATTGAAGGTGATAATATATGAGACTTTCCGCTCTGGATAAGCTTGGCTTCGTTTTTTCAGACGTCGCGATCGAAATCGTCTCAACGATCGCAGGGGTTTCATTGGCTACAGCTTCATCGGAACAGGACGGCAGTTTTCACGAGATGGTCGGCGCAATGCAGCTAAGCGGTAAAAACAGCGGCACGCTGTTCATTTCCGCGCACGAGCACGATTTGCGCGTATTTTGTGCCGCAATGACCGGCACACCAAAAGACGACGTCTCCGGCATAGACATGGACGACGCGCTATGCGAGCTGGTCAATATGGTCGCAGGCAACGCGAAGCTGCGCCTTGGCAATACGGCTTATTCGTTTAACCTGACGACGCCCTTTTTATTAAAGGGCAAGAATATTTCGCTGAGTACAAAAAGGAGAATCCCTATCATAGCGAGAACTTTGGCGGGCAAAGAGCTTTCGCTAAAGCTGAAGGTTATATTCTCTCAATATCCATAAGTATCCGACAAAAAGCTGTATGGGCGGATTGCCATCCGCCCCACATAATACAAATTTCCGGAGGAAGCATTTGCACGACTTAGACTTCAAAAGTATCGAAACCGTAGCGCTGGACGACGGCAACGATGCGCTCGTCATAATCGACCAGACGCGGCTTCCCAATCATACGGAGCTTGTCAGCCTCAAGAGCCAAAAGAGCATTTACGACGCGATTTATCTTTTACGCGTACGCGGCGCGCCCGCTATCGGCGTCGCGGCGGCTTTTGGCATATACCTAGCGGCCAAAGAAATCCAGTCGGACGACTATGACGAATTCTGTGCGCAATTCCGAAATGCCAAGCGATATTTAAATTCGGCGCGCCCCACGGCGGTAAATCTTTCTTGGGCATTAAACCGCATGGAGCGAGTTATTATAACAAACAAAGAAAAAAGCGTATCCGAAATAAAGCGCTTACTGCGTAAGGAAAGCATTCGAATAAAAGAAGAAGATACTTGGGTATGCAAAACCATCGGCGAATATGGGCTGACGTTGCTGAAGCCGAATATGGGGCTGCTTACGCACTGCAACGCCGGAGCACTGGCGACAAGTAAATTTGGAACGGCCACCGCGCCCATCTATTTAGGACACGAAAAAGGCTACAACTTTAAAGTATTTTGCGACGAGACGCGTCCATTGCTCCAAGGGGCGCGGCTCACGGCCTACGAACTAATGTCCGCCGGCGTCGATACCACGCTCATATGCGATAACATGGTTCCTTCGGTTATGAAAAACGGCTGGATAGACGCGGTTTTCGTGGGCTGCGACCGCGTGGCCGCAAACGGCGACGCTGCCAATAAAATCGGCACGTCGTACGCCGCGCTTGCCGCGAAGCACTACAACATACCGTTTTACGTATGCGCGCCTACCTCTACGATCGACATGAACTGCCAATCGGGCGGCGATATCCATATCGAGCTGCGCCCAGCCGGGGAAGTGACCGAAATGTGGTACGAAAAGCGCATGGCGCCCGAGGGAGTAAAGGTATACAATCCCGCGTTCGACGTAACGGAGGCGGCGCATATCACGGCGATAATCACCGAGTATGGAATCGCTTACCCGCCCTTCGAGCTGTCGTTAAAAAGCATATTTCACAACAATAAAATATTGACGACAGCAACGCCTGATCCTAGAGGTTAGCCGATAAACAAGTTGTACTCGATTTCTATCGAAGCGCCGCAAGCGTCTGCCGCGCGAAAGGAAATTATAGGTTCTACAGTAGCGAATCTGAAGAAACGGTTTGCAAGATTGTATTTTGCGTTCGAGCGCGTGATTCGCAAACGTGTTTTATTATTTTGTCCGCAAATATGCGCCTTTTTCATGCGTATTATACAGCTCGAATTACAAGGGGCCAGCCGAAACAGCGTATTTGGCGGGAGTTCGCCCGTATCGAAAAAGATGCGGTTATTTCCGGGCTGGCAAGGCATTTTGAGCGAGTTTTCTTCACAAAATCCATTGCCCATATCGTAATACAGCTGGCAAAAGTAATTATTTTCTGATACACGTTCGATGACCTTCAGCATTTTCGCCGAAACTACATAATTAAATAAATTCTCAACTTCCTCTAGAACCGGCGGAAGATAATTTTCGTATTGCGAATAATTCGTATACCGCAGCATTATTGGCCGAAGAGGGTTGTTCTCCATTAGGGGCGCATCGCTTAATTGCACCGGGCCGTTTGGGATTTCGTGCTCTCGAAGCGCGTACTCAATAGACATTCTTGCAAGCTGCTCATCCTCTACCACACCGTGCTTTTTTATGTATTGGTATATCGGCGTCCAATGAAATGTCGGATGATCCTTAGTCATATAATACATCTGCCCAGGAATGATTTTTTGGATCATCTGAGAAGAGCTTCGGACGGGATAATGCGCCATTACCATCTCATTGTGATGCACAATTTCAGGCGCTTCGCCCTCCGGATACGCCAAGGCGTGTTTACCTTGAATCAACTTGCCATTCTTGTCAGAATAAAGCCGCCGGCTGACGCATGTTTTATAGTAGGTTTCCAGCGCCGGCTCCCTATAGCGCGGAAAATACTCGGGCAAGAAGACCGAATTATCTCTTTTCTCGCCGGCTTCATAAACATAAGTTCGCCACTTCACCTTATATTCTGTATTATCGTCAAGCGCTTCGAGCGCCGTTCGGGGATTTCCGTCCTTCAAATGCAGTAAAAATTCATCCGGATCTAAGGGCAAGACCAAGTCCGCTTGTTTTCTCTCGAAAGCACAGCGCATAATAACATTAATATCACTTAAATTGGCAATACCTTTGAAGCTGTCTGTAGTAGTAATGTTCAGTCCTTCGCGAATCAGCTTGTCAACGATCTCGGCCGTGCCGTCCACGCTCGTTTCTTTGATATTGATAATGATACCGTCACAATATGTTAAGGTATAGCGGCAAAACGATTCGATAATATCGGCCTCGTTGTTTGTGGATAAAACAGCGTAGATAGTTTTCACTGGCAATACTCCTTATATAGCATTCACCAATCGGTTTAAACCCATTTTATACGGCGGAACAACCTTGCGCAAGCGCGTTCGGACGGTTTCCAGGCTTTCCCAAAGCCGAATAAACGCATCCCGCATGACATATTCGCTAGTAATCGTTTCTAAATCGAGCACATGCTCTGCCATATCCAAGTCGCGCGCTATGCCGCGCGCCTTTACGGAATAGCCCAATACTAAAGCCGGAATCGCCATAGAATACGCCGCGATCGACGCGTGCGTCCGCGCGCAAACGAGTGCGGCGCATTTAGAAATAGCGTATTTATACTCTGCCGCGCCGTAGCGCCCGTCCAATAGATGCAACCGGCGCTTTTCGCTTTCCGGCAACGCGTCCCTAAACTCTCTTAAAAGCATAAAGTCGTTATCGGCAGGCATGACGACATGCGGAATAAACAGCACATCGCATCCAAGCGATTCGGTAATATAGCCGATTAACGCCCGGACGTTTTCCAAAAGAATACCCGGCCGCGCCTCTCGGCGAACCACCAAAGGGCTTATGTTTACGCCTATCATGGCTTGCGCCTCGGGCAGCGGAATTGCGGCGGGCTCCAAGCCAAAAGCGGGATCAGGCGCGAGGATAAGCTTATCCGTCAAACCATTTGCTGCGAGCGCTTCGTGTGTAATACTTTCGCGCGCTACGATTTTTGTATATGTGCTGAGCACGTCCAGCATGTCTGGCGTAATGGCCTCCGGCTCAACCGAGCAGCCCCAAAGGATACTCGCCGCGCCTTGAGCCGCGGCCTTCTCTTGAAAAACGGCCAGCCTGTGCCAGTTATTATAACAGAAATTATCGCCGCCTACGGATAAGCATACCGTTGATTCGTCGATTTGAGCAAGCGCCTGTGCGTACATTTCGCGGGCAAAGCGTAATTTGTCCGCTTTGGCGACGGCCTTTTTTTCCAGCGCCCAAGCTGCTTCGTCCGGGCCAAAGATCGCGTCGGCGTCCAGCAAGACCTCCCTGTCTTGCTCGGGAAAATGCGAAGACAGCAAAACGCGTGCTCCGGAATGCTTTTTGCGTATCATTTCGATCGTCGCGCGCGCTATGGCCTCGGAGCCGTGGTTGTAGGAGCCGCTATGGGCATAAAGCAGATATTTAGTCTTATTGTTGGCCTGATTCACCTCAACAGCTTCTCTATCCTATCTAAATCGTCGCTTCCTGTAAAATACATGCTTGGCAAGGACACGTTAATCCCCAATGTTTTAGCGCTACTCGCCATTCTGGCCATCTCATTTATTGTTTGCTCGCTCAGCGGGCTCATGTCGTATAAATTACGCGAAATGTCTAAATACTTGATATTCGCTTTTGCGCAGAATTCAAGCAGCTTTTCCACTTCATTTACGTTGTCGTTTACGCCTGGCAAAAAAATGTACTTCAATACCACTACTCCCGCCTGCGCGTAGCGAATTAAATTATTACATACCTTGTCAAATACATCTATTCCTTTACTTTTCTTAAACGTTTCCCTTGTTCCCGCGTCTATACTCGACACAATTCTACTACCTTTAGTAGCCAAAATCTCGGCTATTTTTTCGTTATATGCGCTTGCGTTGGAGTAGAACCAGCATGGATGATCTTCAATGGCGCTCAGTATTTTATCACGCAATGGATGTACCGATATTTCGCCGGATCCTATTTCAATAATCGTTCCTTTATCTATATATCCATTGTCTTTTAGATAGCGAAAGAAGCATAAACTCTCATTAACTATACGATTGGCGTCTTCGTCAAACTTATTAAATTGAATCGAGCAATACTGGCATTCAAAATTACATACCGCGGGAAAACCAAGGGTCATAAGTCTTATTCTTCTATTAATTGGCCAAACGCCTTCCTTCACCTCGCAGCAGCCTACGCATGGATTCGTATTAGCGTCAGCCGCGTCCAATGAGGAGTTTAAGCCTTCTATTGTCGAATCACGAGAGGACATGAAACGCTGCATAGTATCTTCATAAGAGCAACCATGATTAACTTTCGGCGATAAATTCTTGCCAAAATTCGAGCAACAAAATGTTATGGAATCATGATTGTAGCGAAAATTGGACTCTAGAAACCTGCAACTCTTATATCGCATGGTCTTCTCGTAATTGATGATTCTTCCTGCGTCAACACCTTTCTCGATTAGTGAATTTATAACATCAGGTCGAATAACATCATATGTCGTGACATAAATCCTGTAATCGGAATATCGAGAGTTTATCTCATCAAACGAAAGTACGGGTAGCCCTAGATAGTCCAGCCCATGCTTTGTAGAATCGTTATCGCCAAACGCCGCCGGCCTATATTCTTCAAATAGCTCTTCGAAAACAGACGCGGCATATTTGCTCGCACCCCAAAATATCACAGCATTTTCATTACCCATTTTCAATCCCTCTCACAAACTTAAATATTCATCCCGCGCTTGATAAATCGCCTTCACGAATTCGTCTTTATTCTTAAGATTTTCGAAGGACGGATCGGGCTTGTACGATTCGTCAAAAACCTGCCTGAATACTTCGCCACCTAATATTTCGTCTATATAGGCAATTTTCTCTAAATTCGGCAGATCGGATTTGCAAAGATTTCTAAATTCCTTCTCTATACGGCTAAAATATATAGCCGCTAAATAGTCCTGATTCAGCTTGCTGATATCGCCATGCCTAAGCAAAAACTCTCGCGATGTTTCATATAAAATCTCACTGCCTCTTATATGTTTGGCATTAAACGTATTTGACTGCGAATCAGCACGAACATAATATTTATGCAAGCTCTCCGATAATATCCCGAATCTTGACGCATGTTTTATTACTTCATGGTTAATTATCTCCGAGTACAAATATTTGCTTTGAAAGCTCTCTGCTGCAAAGATTCTATGCCAAGCTTTCCTATGCAAGGATATGGCATATATTCTGCCCCACATGTCAATTTGATATCGTCTGTATAGAGTGTATTGATTCGCTTTATCTTTTTCTTCGATGATGATATTTGAGTCCAGCTGCTTTCTGGAAATCAGCTTCCCCGATGCCTCGTCTATTGTATCATAACCGCAAACTGCGTATTCAAGGCTGTTTTCATACATGAAACGCAGCATGTTCTCAAGGAATTGCGGCAGATACTCGTCGTCGGAATCTAAAACGGCTAGATAATCGACATCGCAAAATGCGTTTAAAACGTTCAAGACTTCGAAAATGCGCTCACGACTATTGTAATCATAGAACATCGGCCTTATCCGTAGATCCCTGGCGGCATACTCTTTTATCATTTCGCGCGTACGATCGGTTGAGCCGTTATCCAGCAGGTAATATACGATATTACTATGGGTCTGATTCAGCACGCTGTCCACGCAGCGGCTTAAAGTATCCTCAGCGTTATATGCTAGCGTATATACTGCAACTGTATCTTTATACATGATCCGCATCATATTTTTCCGCTATTCACCTCAACAGCTTCTCTATTCTCTTCACGTCGTCGCTGCCTGTAAAGAACGTACTAGGCAGCGAAACGTTTATTCCCAGTTTTCTGGCTCCGTTCGCCATTCTAGCTATCTCGGTTATCGTGTGATCGCTCAACGGATTCATATCTTTCTCGTTGCGCGATATGTCTAAATACTTGATATTAGCTTTTTCACAAAATTCCAAAAGCCTCTCCACCTCGTTTGCATTATCGTTTATCTCCGGTAAGAAAATATATTTCAGCTCCACCAAACCCGCCTGTGCATAGCGCGATAAATTATTGCATACCTTGTCAAATATGTCTACTCCTTTAATTTTCTTAAACGTCTCCCGCGTTCCCGCGTCTATGCTAGATATTAACCGGCTTCCCTTTTTAGCCAGAATTTCGGCCATTTTCTCGCTATATACGCTTGCGTTTGAGAAAAACCAGCACGGGTAATCTTGCAATGCGCTAAGGATTTTATCGCGCAAAGGATGCACCGAGATCTCGCCAGAGGAAATGTTAATAGAAGCATCCTTCGCTAAGTATCCACTGTCTTTTATAAATTCCCAAAATCCTAGCGCTTCGTTTGTCTTTGTAATAAGATCTTTATCGACTCGATTGAATTTAGCTGAACAATAGAAGCATTTGAAATTGCATATAGAAGGATATCCGAACATTAGATTTCTTATTCTCCTATCAGCAGACCATGCGCCATCCTTAACTTCATAACAGCCTATGCATGGATTCATCTTTGCTTCTGACGTTTTCTGCGAAGTGTTTAAACCTTCGATTATTAAATCACGCGTTAAAAAAAACTGTTTCATGGTTTCTTCGTGAGAACCGGCTGTATAAACCGTCGGAATTGAATGCCTGCCAAATGATGCACAACAGAAGGCTAAGTCTTTCAAACGATAGAATAAATTTGACTCCAGAAATCTACAACTCTTATATCGCTTTGTCTGTTCGTAGTTTAGTATTCGATCGGCGTCAACACCCTTGTCTAACAACGAATTAATAACATCAAACTTAATTGTTTCATTTGCTGTTATATAAATCTCGCAGCCCGGATATCGAGAAGTGATCTCGTCCATAGAAAGTACGGGTAGCCCTAAAAAATTAGAGCCTTGTTTTGTAGGATCATTGTCGCCAAACGCCTTTGGCCTATATTTTTTATACAAATCGTCAAAAACAGACGCCGCATACTTGCTCGCTCCCCAAAGCACTACATCGCAGTCATTTTTCATTTTCGATCCCCCCTAACGCATAGGCATATTCGCTAAGAGTTCTATAGATTTCTCTCAAGAATTTATTCCTGTTTTTCAGATTCTCAAAGCATGGATCGGGCTCATACGATTCGTCAAACACTTCTTTGAAAACTGCATCGCTCAAGATTTCGTTAATAAAAGTGATTTTCTCTGAATAAGCCATGTCGGATTTACGCAGATTGATAAAGGCTTTCTCTATATGGCTAAAATAAACCGCAGCAAGATAATCCATATTCTGCTTGCTTATTTCGCCGTAGCCAAGCAAAAATTCCCGCGCGAATTCGTACATAACCGCGCTTCCCTTTATTTCGTTTGGATTAAATAAATTCGACAGCGAGTTGGGGCGAACATAATATTTATGCAGACTTTCTGCCAATATCCCGAATCTTGGCGTTATTCTAACTGTCTCATGATTATATATCTCAGAAAACTTATACTTACGATGATTGAGACCGGCTTCACCCAACCTCGTGTTCGTTTTTTCTCGTAGTGAAGTAGTAAATAACCTGCTCCAAAAATCCAGCAAGTATCGTCTATAAAGAATGTATTTATCCGCCTTATCTTCTTCTTCTATGATAGTATCGAAATCCAACTTTTTTCTTGAAATAAGCCGCCCGGTCTCCTCGTCTATCGTATCGTATCCGCAAACGGCGTATTCGAGATCGTTTTCCTTCATAAAGCGCAACGTGTTTTCAAAGAATTGCGGCAGATACTCGTCGTCAGAGTCTAAAGAAGTACGATAATCGGCATCGTCTACGAACTCCGGAATATTTATTGCGCGTCCGCGCTTATTGTAGTCATAAAAGAAAGGCCTTATCCGTTTATCTTTAGCTGCGTACTCTAGTATTATTTCGCGCGTATAGTCGGTTGAGCCATTATCTAAAAGAAAGTATACGAAATTTTCGTGGCTTTGATTCAACACGCTATCCACGCAGCGGCGTAATGTTTTCTCCGCGTTAAACGCAGTAGTTAATATTAAAACTTTACCATCATCCGCCATATCTATCTCCAATCTTCAATCTTTGCGATAAGCTCTTCCGCATATGGATCCAAAACGTCTTCTTTTGCAACCAGATCGCCGGCGCATCCGCACGAAGCGCAAACCGCTGTTATCCCTTCATGCTTTTCCATCAACAAATTCTTTAATAGCTCCTTCCTATGAGAACTATGCCAAACGTCGAATAGAGATTTTTCCAATAAGCTTCCCGCATATACTCCCCTGGAAAAACAATAATGCAGCATACCATCGGCTGCTACGAGCATTTTATAAAACGGCGTAGGACAAATCTTCGTGTTGATATTATTGCCGTATCTACTTTTGGGCGTAGGGCCGCTTTTAAAGTAGATATCGTTTATATCAAGCTCTTCCCCAAACATCGGGAATAGGTGCTCAACACTTATTTCATCGGTAATATCCCCAAATATTTTATAGAACCTGCTTTTCCCTTTTTCAATATCGTCGCCTAAAAGCTTGTCCATGATTTTTAGCTGTATTTTAGTGTTCTTTTTAATTTTAAATAAATAAGCTATTTCTGAAACGAGCTTATCGAAATCGACCTTTACTCCGCAGTTTTTTAAATAATCATCCGGCGATAATCCATTTATGGATAGCTTAATCGTATCCAATCCGGCATCGACTAAATCCCGGGACATATTATGGGTCAACGGAATTCCGTTGGATATAATAAGCACTTTCTTGCATAAATTCTTGCTTTTTAGACGCTCGACCATGGTCGGAACCTTTTTATTCATTAGCGGCTCCCCAAGGCGCGCAAAAACTACAAGCTTGAACGGGTCGGGAAACCGGCCTAAATCGTTAATAATGCGGTCGAAAACCTCATCGGACATCAAGACTTGGTTATGCCCTTTGGCCTTAACTTCGTCCTTTGGCAACGAAAGCAAACAGAAGTTGCATTTCAGATTACAAAGCCCGGACGGCTCCATAGTCAACAAATAGGGCGTCTCCAGCGGTACGTTTTTATACAGCGGTACCTTATCCGTAGCATTAAAAGAGGTTACTTTAGCGTTCATTTAATTTACTCCCTGTACTTATTCACCAACACGTCAAACTCGGTATTACCCAGCTCCAACAATAAGGCGCTCTTCGCTTCCACATTCTTGGCTGCTTCCACCAACATAGGGTTTTTACGCACAACATCGGACAAAGCCCTTATTTCAGAATATATGTTATCACAAATATTCCGGAATAAGCTATTGCCTTTTTCATTGTGCAGGATTAGCGCGGAAACGCCCTTTTCTACTTGATCCGCATCACTTAAATCTATCCCCCAAAAATCTCCGAGCGTTACATCGGCGTATCGATTGCCAAGCTTATATCTGCAACGCGTGCAACAGTCTCTAAGGAAAAGCCCGGATAAAAATCCGCTCATAAACGGATCTGATTTGTGGGGCGCATAGTATTCCGACCCGTTCTCGAACGATATACGTACGCCCCAATTATGCCATCCGTTCGTTTTATCGCGTATTCTGATTTTGCTGATGTTCGATTTGTATTTATCGCCCAGCCATTTCAGATATTCTTTAAAGGCGGTTTCGGAATTAACTCCTCTACATATTATATCACAAAGAAATAAGTTGCTGTAATCCTTTTTCAAGTAAGCGCTTACGGATGCGCATTGACACGGGGTTCCCGTAAACAGCATTTTTTTGCCCGAGTCCAAGCGCGCCTTCAACTTTTTATAAATTGCGGAAGTATCGCTTTGTGTGTATTTACTTAGACGCATTGGCGCCAAAGCGTATTCCCTGTCTGCTAGTACATGCTCGACGCTGTAGTCTTGCGTAAACGCGGCGCCGGCTACCCAACCGCCTAATCCGAATATATACCGCGCCAGCTCCGTAAAAATGCCGCCGGATGAGCTTTCGGCCCGCACACCTTTATCGAGGGACCAAGCCAAATAAACCTTTTTTTCTTCGCACGCATTAAACGATTTTTGGGGCTTTAGGGCTGGACAATAATCTATGCACGCCCCGCAATCGGTACATTTGCCTATATTAACTTCGGGGGCTTTAAACCCCTTTATATTGGCGTCGAGGCTTATCGCGCTATGCGGGCAAACATTTGCGCATACCCCGCATCCCAAGCAATCCTCCGGAAGAACGCTTCTATTAATCATAGCTGCTCCGCGGGAGCATATCTAACGCTGTCGTCGCATAATCCATTGCAATACGCGCATGCGGAAAGCACGTCTTTTGAGTAAAGCGCCGCTATCCTTTCACGTATTTCATCGTCGGTATACGTTTTATCGTAGAGATCGAACGTTTCGTCGGGCCTGGCTTCAATAATATTTAGCTCAATAAGCCGCTCTAGCGGCGGGCAAGGGTACAGCGTACCATTTTTCAAAGAGATGCAAAACTGATACTTTAAAGGATACGCACATTTCGCGTAAATCCGCTTTGCGTCTTCGTCGGATTTTCTTTTGCTCTGCGCCGAAATGCCGTAATCTACCCAACCTTCGCAATACGCACCGTCGTATTGTTTTCGCATTTCAACTTTCGCCTCTTTCAACCGCAAAAGCTTGTCGCAAACCTTTTGTACCACCCTTGATAAATTCGGCCCATAATCGTCCACAATAATCCTAAGCTTGCTACCCAACGCTGATAAGCTATCCAGAAGCTCATCGCCAGGAACAATGGTGCCGTTCGAAACGATGTCAAATTGATTTACGCTATCCGCATACTTGGCAATATGCTTTATAAATTCGGGTAAATCCCTTCTCAAAAAGGGTTCCCCTCCCGAAATGGTTACTATGCCAACACTATTTATTACCTCGAAGCTTCTGTCAACATCGCTGCAAAGCCTTTGCATCTGGGGATGGTAAGGAACGTCGTAGCATGGCGCATAAGTAGCGCACAGCTTGCAACGCAAGTTGCATCGTAACGTAACATAAAACACAACCCTGGGTATATTTAACTCTTCCAATGTGGCTCCTCCTATGCTAGCTGTGGCAATTGCTCCGCGGGAGCATATCTAACGCTGTCGTCGCATAATCCATTGCAGTACGCGCATGCGGAAAGCACGTCTTTTGAGTAGAGCGCCGCTATCCTTTCGCGTATTTCATCGTCGGTATATGTTTTATCGTAGAGATCGAACGTTTCGTCGGGTCTTGCTTCTATAACGTTTAACTCAATAAATCTCCGCAAAGGCGCACATGGGTACAATATACCGTCTACTATTGACGCGCAAAATTTTATCTTTGTTGGATACGCGCATTTAGTGTAGAGTTGTTTTGCTTCCTCGTCTGATTTTTTCCTGCTGCTCTCCGATATACCGTAATCCACCCAACCTCCGCAATAAGCGCCGTCGTATTGTTTACGCATCTCAACTTTCGCCTCTTTCAACCGAGAAAGCTTGTCGCAAACCTTTTGTACCACCCTTGATAAATTCGGCCCGTAATCGTCCACAATAATCCTAAGCTTGCTACCCAACGCGGAAAAGCTGTCTACAAGCTTGTCGCCTGGTACGATTGAACCGTTCGTAACGACGTCAAATTGGTTCACTTTATCTGAATGCTTGGCAATATGCATTATGAATTCAGATAAATCGCTTCTTATAAATGGTTCGCCTCCTGAAATACTGACCATACCTACTTTATGTACTATCTCAAAGTATCTGTCTACATGGCCGCAAAGCCTCTGCATTTCCGGATGGTAAGGAGCTTCATAATACGGCGATGAAACGGCACATAGCTTACATCGCAAATTGCATTTTAACGTTGGGTAAAACGATATCTTATGCATGTATAATGCTTCCATTACAGCTCCTCCTATGCTAGCTGCGGCAATTGCTCCGCTGGAGCATATCTAACGCTGTCGTCGCACAATCCATTGCAGTACGCACATGCGGAAAGCACGTCTTTTGAGTAGAGCGCCGCTATCCTTTCGCGTATTTCATCGTCGGTATACGTTTTATCGTAGAGATCGAACGTTTCGTCGGGCCTGGCCGGGATAACGTTCAGTTCGACAAGACGTCGCAGCGGCGAACATGGGAACAACGTTCCGTCTAATAGAGGAGCGCAAAATTCAATTACTGTATGGTTTGCGCATTTCGCAAAGAGCCGCTTTGCTTCTTCGTCCGACTTTCTTTTGCTGTGCGCCGATATACCGTAGTCCACCCAGCCTCCAAGATGCGCGTCTCCGGAGTGATATTTACGACGGTCGACTCTCGTATCTTTTAACAGAATAAGCCTATCCATAACCTTTTGAGCAGATTTGGAGAAGTCGGGGCCGTAATCGTCCAATACGATCCGAAGCTTATTGCCCAACGCGGAAAAGCTATCTAAAAGCTTGTCGCTAGGTAATATAGTACCGTTAGTAAAAACGTCAAAACGGTCTACCTTTTCTTTGTATTTTGAAACATGGTTTATGAATTCGTAAAAGTCGCTCCGTAAAAAAGGTTCCCCTCCCGAAATATTACATATTCCAACGTGGTCTACTATTTCAAAGCATCTGTCAACATCGCCGCAGAGCTTTTGCATGTCCGGATGATAATGGACGTCGTAGTAGGGCGAAAAAGAACCACATAATTTGCATCGCAAATTACAACGTAATGAAACATAAAAACAAAGCCTAGGCATATTCAGCTCTTTCATTCCGCTCCCCTTAATAGTTCAAAAACTTATTGTACAGACTCCTTCCAGCCGCACAATGCCAATATTCGTAACAATACGACAATACATAGTATACCATTGTTTTCATTAAATACAATACCCATCCGGCCTATATGTTGTGTATAGACAAACCTATAGACACATTGCGTTTATAATACTTGCGCCCAGACGGGCGCGCGGTTATAATTTTGACTAACGATCTTGTACAGCCATAGATTTCAACGCGCAAATAAAAAGCTCAAAATCTCGCATTATGTTACGCAAGGGAGGACACGTGTGAGCAAATATATACTGGCGCTGGATCAAGGAACGACGAGCTCGCGAGCGATACTGTTCGACCGGGAGCAGAAAATAGTCAGCTCTGCGCAAAAGGAGTTTGTGCAGTATTATCCGCGTGAGGGCTGGGTAGAACACGACCCAATGGAGATCTACTCCTCGCAGTTCTCCGTCATGATGGAGCTGCTCGCGAAGGCGGACGTTTCGATTCAAGATATCGCCGCAATAGGCATCGCGAATCAGCGCGAAACGACGATCCTTTGGGATAAGAACACGGGGCGGCCTGTCTACAACGCAATCGTTTGGCAATGCAGACGCACGGCGAGTGTCGTCAAAGAGCTTGAATCCGCGGGCTTAAGCGACTACATCCGGAAAACTACCGGCCTCGTCCCTGACGCGTATTTCTCGGCGACGAAGATAAAATGGATTCTCGATAACGTCGATGGCGCGCGCGAAAGGGCCGAAAACGGCGATATCCTCTTCGGGACGGTCGATACATGGCTCATCTGGAAGCTCACGGGCGGAAAGGCGCATGTGACGGATCACACCAACGCCAGCCGCACTATGCTCTATGACATACACAGGCTCGCTTGGGACGCCAAGCTGCTAAAGGCCCTGGATATTCCCCGCGCGGTTTTGCCAAAGGTTTTACCTTCGAGCGGCGTCTTCGGCTATGCCTCCATACAGGGGGCCGAAATACCTATTGCCGGGGCGGCGGGGGATCAGCAAGCGGCGCTTTTTGGGCAGTGCTGCTTCGAAAAGGGCGATGCGAAGAATACATACGGTACGGGCTGCTTCCTGTTGATGAATACCGGCAATCACGCATACGAAAGCAAGAACGGCTTAGTTACGACTATCGCCGCCTCACTAAGCCAAAGCGTGCAGTACGCGCTGGAGGGCAGCGTATTCGTCGCGGGGGCGGCTATTCAATGGCTTAGGGACGAAATGCGCTTTATCGCCGAAAGCGCCGATTCGGAGTATTACGCGAAAAAGACGAAGAGTACGGGCGGCGTATATCTTGTACCCGCGTTTACGGGCCTCGGCGCGCCGCA
>DBDD01000300.1 GCA_002293365.1 Christensenella sp. UBA941
AGAGGCCCGCATCGCCGAAGAGGCCCGCGCCGCTGAAGAGGCCCGCGCCGCTGAAGAGGTCCGCGTCGCCGAAGAGGCCCGCATCGCTGAAGATGCGAAAAAAGCCAACATGCTCGCAAAGGCGGCCGAGGCCAAGGCGGGCAAGGCCTACAGGATCGCGGAAGCGCTATTACAGGAATATATCAATATCGCCAAGGACGAAAAGGCCGAACTCCGGGCGATGGAAATGCTATTGGAATGCCGCATAGCGCGCAAAGACATGCCGGGGGCAAAGGAATTGGCCGAGCAGATTATCGAGCGCGCGGACGAAGCGGGCAAGGCCAAAATGCTTATGGTTTTAAGGCTGTTGCGCTGAAACCCGGTGACGCAATCGCCTAACGAGATGGATGGTTCGGATGGGGAAACTGGACGGGACTGATAAAACGAATACGCGCCTCGGGCTAAAACAACGCCTCATCGGCTCTGTTATTACGATGGCGGTCGTCATTCTTGTCGTTTTCGCGGCGATTGCCGGGAGCGCGTCTATGGCGGGCGCCAGCTTGTTTGCCTACGAAATTTTTCCGGAAGGCGCAAGCGTAGACGGTATCGACCTCGGCGGCATGACCTATGACGACGCCTTCGCGCGCGTCGCGGCCGAGCGGCAGAAAAAGCTCGAAAGCGTATCCGTAAAGCTGCATTACGCGGGCAACGAAATCGAATTTACCGCAAAAGAGCTCGGGCTATCCTACAATATCGACTACGCGCTGTCGGGCGCGTACTATATTCGCCCGGATGGCGGCGAATTTTTGGACGAGCTCGTACACAACATCGAAACGGTATTTCTGCCAAAGCCTGCGGTAGAGCGCCAAACCGTACTCGCCTACGATCCGGAGGCGATCAAAAATACCGTCGAAAAGGCGCTCAAGCCCCTCGATACCAAGCCGATTGACGCGAGAGTAGCCGGGGTGGCTTTCCACAAGGACGGCGCTACGTTTACCTACGACGCGGAAATCCCAGGCAAGCGCGCGCATATCGAAGAAGCGGCCGAGGCCGTGCTCGAAAGCCTTGCACGGTCGGGCGGCGCGCCCTATATAGACGTAAGCTACGACAGCATAAGCGCAAGCGTAACAGAGCAAAGGCTGCGCGCGAATACCGTGCAGATAAGCGAATTCACCACGGAGCTGAACGACAACGAAAACCGGAACGTCAATATCGAGCTGATGTGCAAGGCTGTTGACGGTACGACGATACAGCCTGGCGCAACGATATCGGTTAACGCCTTAGCCGGGCGGCGCACTCAGGACAAGGGCTACAAGTCCGCACCGGCGATCATTGACGGCGCTATCGAAGACGAAATAGGCGGCGGCATCTGCCAACTCTCCGGAACGCTTTACAACGCGGCGCTCTTGGCCAACATGGAAATCGTAGAGCGCAAGCGGCATTCGTATCCGTCGGAATATCTGCCGATAGGCCTCGACTCGACGCTGGATTGGAACGATAAAGACCTCAAGATAAAAAACGTGACGGATTATCCTATGTACGTCAGCGCAAACCTCGACAGGGAGGCAAAGACCGTCACAGTCAAGCTCTATGGCAGGCCCTTGCCGGAAGGCGCGAGCATAGAAATACTCCCGCAGGTTATCAAAGAGATTGCGCCTCCCGGCCAGCAGATACTTATTAAGCCCACGATGCGCCCTGGAGAGCGCAAGGTCGTACAAAAGGCCGTTCACGGCTACGAAGTAAAAGTATACAGGAATCGCTACGACGACGACGAATTAGTATATAGCGAGCTAATCTCGCACGATTTCTACGATACGCGCGAAGCCATCGTTTGGATCGGCGCCGAAGACGAAAACAAATAACTCTGAATATATATTTAGGAGGATTCATAATGAAATCATCGAGCTTCATTTCAAAGCTGCCCATCGTATCCGTAAACGAGGGCGAACAAATCGTAACCATCCAAAGCCTCGTCGTCAGCCGCGCCTCTAAAAAAGTCGAATACTTTACGGTTAACGGCGGTTCCGGCAGTATCGTCCCGCTCATGCTTTCGTTTAAAGACGTTATCGGCATCGGCAACGATTATGTCGTAGTGCAGTCCGCGGGGAGCATTAAAAAGCTATACGACAACGCCGAGTTCATCGCCGCCGCCGAAGAGGGCGTCGTCCTTATAGGCGCTTCCGTCATGTCCACAGCCGGCGATATCCTCGAAAAGGTCGTGGATTATGTTATCGACGAGAAGACCGGCGCAATCGCGTCGCTTACGCTCGGCAACTCTCAGGAAATCGCGGGGGACAAGCTCGTTAGCATATCCGCGAAATTCATCGTAGTCGACCTTGCGGGAGCCGCAGCGCCCGCGGCGAAGGCTGCCGAAGCGCCCGCGCCGGAGCTCGACGAAAATATTGCTTTCCTCGTGGGTAAAGTGGTAAACTCTGATGTAGCGAGCGAGGACGGCGCGTTCGTCATCAAGGCCGGAACGGCATTGACGGCTAAGCTCGTCGCCGAAGCGGAAAAGCGCGATATGATGCTCCAACTGACTATGGCGGTATAGCAGCCCGTACAGGCTGTTGCCGCGGTCGTAAAGCAAGAAGGGATACGATGCGTTCGTGGCAACGGCAGCCGAGCTTTCAAGCCGCATGAAGGGCGTCGCCGAGACTAGGCAAATCGCGGGTGCGATGCATATGATCTCGACGTCCAAGATGCAAAAGGCGATTAAGCGCTATGATACAAACCGCCCGTATGTGCGCGATATACGGGCGGCTTTAAAGGACATACTCGAAGGAGCGGGAGAGATTACTCACCCGTTCCTTAATAAACGCGAGGGCACGCGTACTGCGACGGTGGTCATAGCGGCGGACAAGGGGCTTTGCGGCAGCTACAACCACAACGTCCTTGAGATGGCGTACGGCCATATGCTCCGCAACGAGGGCAACTTCTTGATTACCGTCGGACGCGTAACGCGCGAATTCTTCGAGTCGAAGGGCATGATGGTCGACGTCGAGTTCGTGGCTCCTTCGCAAAACCCCTCGCTCGGGCAGGTGCGTTTTATCGCGGAAGACCTGATCGACATGTATCGGAACGACCTTTTGGATCGTATCGAGATCGCGTTTACCCGGTTCGTCTCGACGTTTAAGCAGGAGCCCGCTATATTCCAGCTTTTGCCGCTGAGCCTCGACGAATTCGCCGCAGCGGGCGAGCACGTCCAGCCGGGCAGCATGATCTATCATCCGTCTCCCGAGGAGACGTTCAGTATGCTCGTCCCGCAGTATCTGGTCGGCATGGTGTATTCCGCCCTCGTACAATCCTACGCGAGCGAACACTGTGCCCGCATGATTGCTATGGACGCCGCCAAGCGCAACGCCGACGAGATGCTCAAAAAGCTTTCGCTCGAAAGCAACCGCTTGCGCCAAGCTAGGATAACCCGGGAAATTACCGAAATCATGAGCGGGGCTCTATCCATATTGGAAACCGCCGATTAGACGCGATAGGCGTTTGATCGGCGGTTTTATATGCATTTTTATGTAGGGGCGAACTGTGTTCGCCCGCGATTCCCGACAGCGGGCGCATTGCACCACGGGCGAACACAGTTCGCCCCTACAGGATTATGAACTATCACAGGAGGCATACATGCCCGACACACTAAACCAGCCTGCCCTCGGAGGCGCGGAATACGGAACCGTCAGCCGCGTCGTCGGCGCGGTTATCGACGTTAGGTTCGATACCGAATACCTTCCGCCGATAAATACGCTCTTAATAATCCAGACGGAGCCGGAAATCAGCCTCGAAGTTGCGCTGCATATGGGCGAAAACGTCGTGCGCTGTATTGCTCTCGACCCGACGGAGGGCGTCTTCTGCGGCATGAAGGTACTCAATACCGACGCGCCGATATCCGTGGGCGTCGGCGAGGGGATGCTCGGGCGCGTCGTCAACGCTTTGGGCAAGCCCATCGACGGCAAGGGCGCATTGGACGTAACGGAGTATATGCCGATACACCGCCGCGCTCCGCTATTTTCGGAGCAAAGCCCCGCGACGGAAATCCTCGAAACGGGCATAAAAGTCATCGACCTGCTAACGCCCTACGCAAAGGGCGGTAAAATCGGCCTTTTTGGCGGGGCCGGCGTCGGCAAAACCGTCTTGATACTCGAACTGATCCATAACGTCGCGACGCATCACGGCGGCTATTCCATCTTTTCCGGCGTCGGCGAGCGCAGCCGCGAGGGCAACGAGCTCGTGCGCGAAATGACGGAATCCGGTGTATTATCCAAAACGGCCCTCGCCTTTGGCCAGATGAACGAGCCGCCGGGCTCGCGCATGCGCGTCGCGTTCACGGGCCTGACCATGGCCGAATATTTTCGCGACGTTGAAAAGAAAGACGTACTTCTATTCATCGACAATATCTTTCGCTTCATACAGGCGGGCTCGGAGGTATCGGCGCTTTTGGGGCGCATGCCCTCCGCCGTCGGCTATCAGCCCACGCTCGCTACGGAGCTGGGCGCGCTTCAGGAGCGCATTACGAGCACGCGCTCCGGCTCCATAACGTCCGTACAGGCCATATACGTCCC
>DBDD01000307.1 GCA_002293365.1 Christensenella sp. UBA941
ATGGTCGGGCGTTCCTGTGCGCCGCCCGGCTCGCCGCCCTCCGGTTGCGCTTCCTGTTCCGGGGGCTCCTGCTCCAGGGCGGGGAAAATCGCCTCGTACGCCGTCTTCTGCGCCTCGCTCAGCGTCGCCTTGAAGGCCTCGAGCTTCGCCTCGCGCTCCGGATCCAACATCGAGCCGCGCCCAAGCCGCATAAAGTCGCCTTGAATCGTCCTAAGCGTTTCCTGTTGCGCCGTCGTGAGCGTTTGAGCGTTTAGCTCGTCGATTCTAGCGTTTACCTCTTGCCAAAGCGTCTGAACGTTTGAAACCGACACCGCCGCAAAAGCCGTCGATGATATCAGCACCAAAGCGGCCAATACATAAAGAAGCGTTTTCTTCATCAGTACCTCCAAGAATTATTTGATGGGTTATTATTGCAAGGCCGCGTGTAGTACAAGTGATTCATATGTGAAGAGCAGCTGAAAACGATATGTCTAAACTGTTAACAGTGCAAAATGGCCTGTTTGGCGCACCGTATTACTAATTTCTATTTTCTATTTTCTAAATACTAAAAGGCCGCGTCGCCGCGGCCCTTCGCAATATTTGATTATTCTTCGGATTTCTCCTCGGCCGGCGCTTCTTCAGCGGCTTCCTCTTCAACAGCTTCGGCAGCTTCTTCAGCCGCTTCCTCGACAACCTCGGCAGCTTCTTCAACAGCATCTTCGGCCGTCTCTTCAACGGCGGCTTCGACTGTCTCTTCGGCAGGCTCGGCTACGGCTTCTTCAATAGGCGCGGCCGCTTCCGGCGCTTCTTCGGCTTCTTCGCTCATATCGAGATCGAGCTTCGGGAAGAAATCGGCGAGCGATACCGTCGTCTTTTGGATGGGCGGCAAGTCGACCTTGGGCTCTCTTGGCTCGCGCGGCGGCCTGTCGCGGTGTTCGCGGGGCTCTCTTTGTTCGCGCGGAGCGCGCTCGGGCCTCTCTGAACGCTCGGCCCGATCGGGCTTGGACTGCGGCTGCTCTTCAATCACTTCGTCGACGGCAAGCGCGCCTTGCTCTTGCAGCTCCTCTAAAAGGACTTCCTTGCGCGAAAGGCTTATGCGCTTGGCTTCCGGGACGACCTCAAGCACCTTGGCCTTGATGATATCGCCAACCTTCAGCTCGTCTTCGACCTTGGCGATGCGCTTTGTCGCGACTTGGGAAATATGTACCAAGCCGTCGATCGTCGGCTCAAGCGACACAAACGCGCCGAACGGCACTATGCGCACTACGCGCCCTTCGACTACGGAGCCGACCGGATACTTTTCAGCGGCTTTCGTCCAAGGCTTAGGCTGCAATTGCTTGTAGCCCAGCGATACGCGCTCTTTTTCGGGATCGACCGCGAGGATAAGCACCTCGACCTCTTCGCCGATTTTAAGGATATCGGCCGGAGATTTAACGCGGCCCCAACCCATGTCTGTAACGTGAACCAAGCCGTCGATACCGCCGATATCTACAAACGCGCCAAAATCCGTCAGCCGGCGCACGACGCCCTTGATACGCGTGCCCGCGACGAGCGCGTTCCATTTTTCTTTTTTCGCGGCTTCGGCTTCCATAAGCAAGACGGCCTTGCGCGAAGCGACGATGCGCTTTTTTGTCTTGTCGATGTCGATGATCTTGAGCTTGAACTCCTGGCCGACAAACTCTTCCATCTTTTCGGTTTCGACGTATTTCAGCGCGAGCTGTGAAGCGGGGATAAACGCGCGTACGCCGTTGATTGTCGCTATGACGCCTGATTTGACGACTTCCTTGCCGATAGCGTCGTAAACCTTGTCCGTATTCGCGGCTTCAAGGAACTCGTCCCACGCCTTGCGGCTTTCGATGCTCTTGCGCGAAAGAAGGACGTTGCCCTCGCCGTCGTTAACTTTGATAACCTCGACCGTAATTGGGTCGCCCACGTTCAGCTCGGCCTTCGGGTCGAAGTCCGGGTCGGAGGAAAGCTCGCGCTTGGGGATGAATCCGTCGGATTTGTAGCCGATATTGACGCATACTTCATCGTCGCTGATCTGAACGATGGAGCCTTGCAAGACTTGCCCGTTTCGAATGCGGACCATGGTCTTTTCATAGGCTTCCATGATGTTCGAATCGACTGCCTCCGAATCCTTTCCGTCGTCTTTGGAAACCTCGGGGGCCTCCGGTGCGGCCGGCGCGGCTTCCTCGGCTGTCACTTCGACCGTCTCGATTTCGGCGGCGGCGGTTTCAGCCTCGGTTNNTCGGCAGCGTTGTTTTCGAACTCGTTCATTCTGGTTACTACCTCCCTAATCATCCAGTCCGGCGTCGAAGCGCCCGCGACCACACCTATTATATCACTCGATGCTATTTTTTCAATAGGCAGTTCGACAGTATTTTCAATACATATGGCTTTTTTACACGCTTTTGAGCAAATATCCGCGAGCTTTTGCGTATTGGCGGAGTGTTTGCCCCCGATTATAACCATAAAATCGGATTTGGCGGCGATTAAAAGCGCTTCGCGCTGGCGCTTTGCTGTTGTTTCGCATATCGTTTGGAAAACCTCGGCCCTTTCGGAGCGTTCGCGTACCGCCGATACAATACGCTCGTATACCTCCGGCGAAAACGTCGTTTGTGCGACTACGCTGACCTTGCCCATATGCTCCAGCCGCGCGGCTTCCTCCGGCGTCGAGACGACGAAGGCTTTGTTTTCGCACCAGCCGTTTATACCTATAACCTCCGGATGCGCGCTGTGCCCGGCTATTACTATCGCGTCGCCGCGTTCGTACCGCTTTCGGACGGTTTCGTGTATACGCTTCACAAACGGGCACGTCGCGTCGACGAGCTCGACGTCCATATGGGCCGCCTGCTCGTAGATATCCTTGCCGACGCCGTGCGAGCGTATGACGACCACGCTACCCGGCGCCGCCTCCGCTAGCGATTCGATTGCGACGGCGCCGCGCGCGCGAAGATCCTCCACGGCGGCCTTGTTGTGGATTATTTCGCCAAGCGTATAGACGGAGCCGCCTTTATCGAGGCGGCCCTCGACGGCCGCAACGGCGCGCTTTACGCCGAAGCAGTAACCGCTATGCTTTGCTACGATCAGCTTCTTCATCTAGCTTTACTTCCGGAATATGCTTTGTCAGGCTGAACACGGCGAGGCGCATGCGCTCGGCCGCTTCTTCGAGAGATTCGCCTTTTTCGCGTTTATCGAACATTATCGGATCGCCCACGGCGACAAGAACGCGCTCGCGCTTGTAGCTGCGCGGATAGATATAGATAGGCACGACCGGCTTCCCGGAGCGCTCGGCTAAAAGCGCCGCGCCTTTTTGAAACGGCAGCACAGCGCCGGTTCTGTTTCGCGTGCCTTCGGGGAACATGCCCATGACTTTGCCGTCCATGATGAGGTTGAGCGCGTTTTTTATGCTGCCGACGTCGCCCGCGCCCCTATTGACTGGGAACGCGAAAAGCCCCTGACGGAAGAAGAAATCGCCGATCGGATGCTTGAAAAGGCTCATCTTGGCCATATAGTGGATATAACGCGGCGAGATTATCGCCAGCAAGACGGGATCCCACGCCGAGACGTGGTTACAGACGAAAATCGCGCCGCCCTTTATTTTCATCGCCTTGCGGTTCCATATGCGCGGACGCCATATAAGCCAGAAAATCCAGCCGAAGACCAACTTCGCGAATACGTAGATCATCTAAGCCTCTCCAATACTTTTTCGACGGCCTCGTCTATCGTAAGGCTGGTGGTATCGATCAAGACTGCGTCTTCGGCTTGCCTAAGCGGCGCGAAGGCGCGGCTTGCGTCCGCCGCGTCTCGCGCGCGGATGGAGGCCTCGATGCTTTCAAGCGTTTCATCGCCGAGCTTATCCTCTTGCTTTAGCTCAATCCAGCGCCGCTTCGCGCGCTCCCCTGGCGCGGCGGTTAGGAAAAACTTATGCTTTGCTTCGGGCAAAACGAACGTGCCGATATCGCGGCCATCCATGACGACGCTTTGCTCCGAGGCGATTTCGCGCTGTAATTCCACCATGGCTACGCGTACGCAAGGATGCTTCGAGATATCCGACGCGGCCTTCGATATTTCGTGCGCCCGGATAAAAGCCGTAACGTCTTTCCCGCTTTCGAACATGCGCTGCGCCCCGTCTATATATCTTACGCGAACGGCGGTATTTTCAAGCATCTTCTGAACGGCGGCCTCGTCCTCGACGGAAACGCCAGCCGAAAGCGCCTTATACGCGATTGTGCGGTACATCGCTCCCGTATCGAGATATAGGATATCGAGCGCCTTGGCTACGCGCTTGGCTACTGTGCTCTTGCCCGCGCTGGCGGGCCCGTCGATCGCGATGGTGTACATTGCTTTGCTCCTGATAATGTATTTCTGTAGGGGCGAACTGTGTTCGCCCGTGTATATACTAACCTTGCGATATGTCACGGGCGAACACAGTTCGCCCCTACATCCATATCGTCATATCGCCCGATGCCCCAAACCCACGGCGACTTCGTTCAGATGCAGCAGCCCCACGCCGAAGAATACGGCGACGGCGACGTGCTGCCGTGAGCGGGCGACGCCTATTTTGCCGCCGATATTGAAGCCGAGCGCCTTCCCTGATATCTGCGCCGCCGCCTCGCGCGCGGCCCCGGCGACGGCTCCCTCTTCGTGGTGCGTTTCGCCGATAAGCCCCTCGCGCTTTGCCGCGACGACTGTGCGCTCGACGAGCTTCATGATCGAGCTAGTATACTCGCCGCCGAAATCGACCGCGGCGCATTGCAATTCTTCTTTTGCAAACGCGCTCTTCAGCGCGGCCTCTTCGTCTCTATCCGCGCTCAATGCCATTTGCAACGCGGCCCGCGCGGTTAATTTACTCGATCCCAAATTTCATCTCCTGTCGGGCAACCACCTGTAGGGACGCGATATATCGCGTCCGTGATATATCGAAAGCGCTTTATTAAGGGTCACGGACGCCATATATGGCGTCCCTACATGCCGGTTATCTTCCCAATCCTCATGGGGCAAAGCCCCATGAGGATTAATTATTTTATATTTTGCGAGGCTACGCCCCGCAACAATATAGTTTTATGTGCGCATTACGTGGCGCAGATATTTTTCACGGACGGCCAAAGGCCGCCCCTACAATTAATCGGCGTTTCCCGCTGCGACGCCCGCGGCGTAGCCCGTTGAAAACGCGATTTGCAGGTTGAACCCGCCCGTCAGCCCGTCAACGTCCAAAAGCTCGCCTACAAAGTATACGCCGGGTACGAGCTTTGATTCCATCGTTTTAGGGTCAATTTCGCGTACATCCACGCCGCCGCGCGTAATAATCGCCTCCTCGAAGCCCTTTGGCGCTTTAATTTTAACCGGCAGCGCCTTCAGCGTTTCGACGAGGCGCGCGCGCTTTTCGCGCGTAAGCTCCGTATCGCTTGGAGCAATATTTGCCGCTTCAAGCACAGGAATGATGAGGCTTCGGGGCAAAAGCCCCTCCAGCGCGTTGCGCATCTGTTTCTTTTTATTCGCCTGAAGGTCGCGAAGAACGCGCGCGTCCAGCGTTTCACGCGAAAGCGCGGGCTTGAGGTCGATAAACAGCTCCGTTCCCGCGACGTTTTCGAGCCTTGAACTCATTTCCAGCGCCAGCGGGCCGGATATGCCGTCGTGCGTAAATAGCAGCTCACCGATGTCGGTAGTAAGTATGCGCTTGCCTAAAGCGTACGACAGCGTAACGTTTTTCAGCGTCAGCCCCGCGAGCGTCCCGGGCCAGGCTTCTTCGGAAACGAGGCCGGCTAGCGCCGGCGCTACGGGCGTAACAGTATGCCCGAGCGCTTTCGCGAGCGCATAGCCGTCGCCAGTGGAGCCCGTCGCCGGATAAGACGCCCCGCCGCAAGCGATAATCAACGCGTCGGCTTCGATCTTTTCGCCGTTCGCGGTAGTAAAGCGCTTATCCCCTTTCACGCCTACGGCGCTCACGCGCGCGTTTAGCATGACCTTTACGCCGGAAAGCTCCAAAAGCCTCGAAAACGCTTTGAGCACATCGCTCGACTTATCCGAAACCGGGAAAACGCGCCCGCCGCGCTCGACCTTCGTTTTAAGCCCTGCGCTTTCCAAAAGCCCTATAAGATCCTTCGGGGAAAAGCGGGCGAAAGCGCTTCGCATAAAGCGGGGATTGCGTACGATGTTTTCTATGAATTCCGCCTCTTCGGCGGCGTTCGTGAGGTTGCAACGGCCCTTACCCGTTATATATAGCTTTTTGCCAAGCTTCTCGTTGCGCTCGACGATAAGCGCTTCGCAACCGGACTTAGCGGCCATAAGCGCCGCCATCATGCCGGACGCGCCTCCGCCCACGACGATAACGCGCTTCATGGCTACAGCCCTTCCGGCAGATGCGACGTGTCGTTGAGCACGCGCACCACCGTCCGCCCGCCGTAGAAGTCTATCACCGTGAACGATACGTTGTCTATGCGGATATTATGCAGTTTGTCGAGCGGTACGCCCAGGCAAAGCGCCGCAATCACCTTCGTGGGCACTGAATGGCTCACGGCGGCGACGGTAAAGCCCTCGTGCCGTTCTACGAGGCGCTTTAGAAACGCTTCGCAGCGCTCCACGACCGCCATAAACGGCTCGCCGCCGGGGATGGGGCAAGCGTTTGGCGCTTGGCTCCATATTTCGAGCTGCTCCGGGAACGCCTCGCCGATCTCGGCAAAAGTCAGCCCCTCCCATTCGCCGAAATTCAGCTCTGTCAAGGCTTGGTCGCTAATTACCGGCACGGAGCGCGACGCTGCAAGTATGCGCGCCGTCTCCGCCGCGCGCTCCAGCGGCGACGTATATACGCAGTCGAACGACATATTTATAAGGCGCTTCGCGAGCCCGCGGGCTTGAGCGCGGCCAGCTTCCGTAAGCGACGTATCCGTGCGGCCTTGCGTCTTGCGTTCGAGGTTCCAGTCCGTCTCGCCGTGGCGCGTTAAAATGAGCCTCATGCGCGGAAAATCGGTTGCGGACGCATAGCTTCTAGCGCGCGCTCCGCCGTTATCATATACGTAATGGGCGTGGCCGATACGTAGCCCTCTTCGATCCATTTTTCGTCGGAATCCACTTTGTTGGGCTCGTAGTCGTACATATCGGACGGCAGCCAATAGTANNTCGACGTAGGTATTGTTGTACATCCTGCGCGAAAGCGGGCAGGCTTTAACGCCCTTGATCTCTCCAAAAGGAACGTCCGGAACGTTTACGTTCAGCACGCACGTTTCGGGCAGCGGGTTTTCGAGTAGATAGCGCAGCATTATGACGGCATATTCCGCGGCCGTCTCATAATTGACGGTTTCGTAGGAAGCTAGGCTCACGGCCATGGACGGAATGCCCAAAATACCGCCTTCCAGCGCGGCGGACGCCGTACCGGAGTAGATCACGTCGCTGCCGAGATTCGGCCCGGCGTTGATACCGGAGACGACGGCGTCCGGCAAGCCTTCGGAAAGATTGCACGCGCCGAGCTTTACACAGTCCACGGGCGTGCCGTTAATAGCGAAGACGCGGCCGGACGTAAGGCCGCGCAATGTGATTTCACGCGCGCGCAGCGGCGTATGGATGGTAAACGCGTGTCCTTGGCCGCTGCGCTCGGTATCCGGAGCGGCGACGAGCACCTCGTGTTCCTTTGAAAGCGCGATGGCGAGCGCGCGTATGCCCGGCGCGTATACGCCGTCGTCGTTTGTAACTAGTATTTTCAAGATGTACGCCTCATATTATATTCTTACTTTAATAGATTGTAACAGACCGGAAGGGAATTGAAAAGTAGGGGTAGCGCGCAATAATGGCATCATTTGGATTTTTATGATATAATGTGGCAGCAGAAAATGATAGAAGCGATCCAAACCCATGACCTGCCCCTATTACCAAGGCGAAATGAAGCCCGGCTATATACGTACTTACAGAGATCCCTTGGTTTGGACGCCGGAAGGAAAAAAGAAGCGCTGGTATATGCCATACGCGTATGTAAGCGATTTTGAGGTTGCGCTTGACGCGTGGGGATGGCGCGGCAGCAGGATTGATGCGCTTTACTGCGACATATGCAAAAAAGTCGTCATAGATGTACCCGGTTGAGTATTTGCTGATAATTGTAGGGGCGAACTGTGTTCGCCCGCGACATACCTCATGCAACGTGTTAAACTGCGGGCGAACACAGTTCGCCCCTACAGGTTTTCTTTAATCATTGCTTACCTAAGTCTGAGAGGAGCATCAGCATGAAACATACCGTCACCGTCTCCGGCAAAACCATCGAAACCGCCGCCGCGACGCTCGAAGCGCTCGCCGCCGAGCTATTCCCGGGGCACCCGGACGCACAAAACCCCATCGTCGCCGCACTGGTTAATTCCAAGCTCCGCGAGCTGACGCGGCCCGTACCGGATGGCGCGAATATTGAGTTTCTCGACCTTTCGGCCTCTCCCGGCATCCGTATTTACGAGCGCAGCCTCTGCTACTTGATGATCCGCGCTATCGCGGACGTATTGCCCGGCGCAAAACTCGACATACAGCACTCGATAGGCAGCGGGCTATACTGCGAGATGGAGCATGCCCAAGCGCTTACGCCGGCGCTAATTACCAAAATCGAGGAGCGCATGCGGGAGCTCGCCGCTCAAAACGCCCCGTTCGAGCGCGAAAAAACGACCCGCGATGAAGCAATAGAGCATTATCAGGCAGTGGGACAAACCGATAAAGCGCGGCTTTTGAAATTCCGCCCGCTTGAAAGCTTCCAGCTCTACAAGTTTTTAGGCATGCAGGACTATTTCTACGGCTATATGGCGCCGCATTCCGGCTATCTGCAACGATTTGCGCTCGAACTGCGCATGCCAGGCTTCGTTTTGATCCGCCCGTCGGCGTTTGATCCGAAAGCGCCGCTCGAATGCCCCCAAATCCCGAAAATCTCGAAAATCTTTCGCGAATCGGAGCGCTGGGCGGATATATTGGAGTGCGGAACAGTCGCGGATTTGAACGAAATGGTCGAATCGGGCTCCTTGCCGGAATTCATCCGCATAAACGAGGCGCTGCACGAGAACAGCATCGCAAATATAGCGAGAGACATATATAAAGCGAAATCCCGCGTTGTCTTAATCGCGGGGCCTTCGTCCTCGGGCAAAACGACGTTCTCCGAGCGCCTGATGATCCAGCTTAAAGTACTCGGCCTTCGGCCCGTATCCATATCGCTGGACAATTATTATATCAACCGCGAATTGATCCCCGTCGGCCCGGATGGCCAGCGCGACTTCGAGGATATAAACACGCTCGACCTAGGGCTTTTGAACGACCATCTAGCTATGCTCATCGCCGGCGAGCAAATAGGCATGCCCGTATTCGATTTCAACAGCGGCGCAAGGCTCCCGGAATCAAGGCCCATGTGGCTCGCGAAGGATCAAATCCTCGTTATCGAGGGCATCCACGGCCTGAACGACCAGCTTACGCGCCTCATACCTCCAGAATTGAAATTCAAGGTCTATATCAGCGCGCTGACGCAGCTGAATCTCGACGCGCACAATAGAATCCAAACGACGGACGCGCGGCTTTTAAGGCGTATGATACGCGATTATCAATACAGAGGCGCTTCCGCCGAACGCACGATGGAGATGTGGCCGATTGTGCGGCGCGGCGAGAATAAATGGATATTCCCGTTTCAGGAATTGAGCGACGCCATGTTCAACTCGGCGCTGGACTACGAGCTATTGTTCCTAAAGCCGCTTGCGCGAAAGCTACTATCCGATATCCCGGAAGGCCATCCGCTCTATCTCGAAGCGAACCGCCTTATAAAGTTTTTGAACTACGTCCTTGAGCAGACGGACTTAACGCCCATTCCGCAAACGTCGATTCTGCGAGAATTTATCGGCGGAAGCTGCTTCGGGCATTGACATAAACCTAAACGTGTAGGGACGCCATATATGGCGTCCGTGATATTCGGCAAACAAAACTCTTATTTCACGGACACGATATATCGTGTCCCTACATATATCCTGTCTTTACAATAGATATTGCCGCAGTACTGCGTACACCTCGTTTATATCGAGCGGCTTGCCGATATGGCCGTTCATACCCGCGGCGCGGCATCTTTCTATATCCTCTTTGAATACGTTTGCCGTCATAGCGACGATCGGAATTTTGGAGGCGCGCCGCGACGGCAGCGCGCGTATACGCCGCGTCGCTTCCAAGCCGTCCATAACGGGCATCTGCATATCCATAAAAACGAAATCGTAAAGATCAGGGGCGGCTTTTATCCGCTCAAGCGCGTCCTTGCCGTTTTCAACGCAGTCGATAATTAGGCCTGTGCCTTCAAAAAGCGATAGCAGTATCTCGCGGTTTATATCGATATCTTCGGCAACAAGCAGCTTCTTGCCAATAAATTCATTTTTTGTTTCGTCTTGTTTATGTTGCGCGCCGATATATTCGTTTAAACAATCCACAAGCGAGGACGATAGAATCGGCTTTGAGATGTGCCTGTCGACATTGGAGTTCGCCGAAGCGTCCTTTAGCCTTTCCCAATCCGCGACGGACATCAGCACGACCGCGGCCCGGTCGCCGCGCGATCTGATCCAATCCGTCAGCTCGATTCCGTCCATTTTTGGCATAAACCAATCTATAAAATAGATGTCGTAGCCTCCGCGCGCTTCGATCATACCGCACGCTTCAAGGCCGTCCGCCGCCAGCTCGCACCGTATGCCCAGCCTCTCGAATGCGTCGATAAAGAATTTGCGTACAAGCGCCGAATCGTCTACGGCAAGTACGCGCACGGCCTCCCAGGCGACGCCGGGCTTCAGCAGCGAATGCAGGTTCTTCTCCCCGCCTAAAACCTTTGCTGTGAAGCTGAACCGCGAGCCCTTGCCGCGCTCGGATTCGACCCATATCTTGCCGCCCATCATCTCGACGATGCGTTTGGATATCGCGAGCCCCAGCCCCGTTCCGCCGTATTCGCGGCTAATTCCGATATCCGCCTGGTTAAATTCGCCAAACAGCTTTTCCTGATTCTCCGGAGAGATTCCTATGCCCGAGTCCGTTACCGTTACTAAGAACTCGAACGCGTTGTCCTTTTCTTCCTTTACAGAGACGTCGAGACGAATCTCTCCGCCATCGTCCGTAAACTTCACAGCGTTCGTCAATAGGTTGGTTAGTACCTGCGCCAGTCTTTGATCGTCGCCGATAATAAAACGCGGCGCTTTTTCGTCCACATGAATCGAAAATCGTTGTTTCTTTTCGTCGGTACGGTAATGGATTACAGTAATTACTTTTTGCAGCATCTGCTCGAAGTTGAACTCTGCGGAAGCAAGCTCCAGCTTATTCGCTTCGATCTTGGACATATCCAAAACGTCGTTTATAACGCCAAGCAGATGGGTCGAAGCCTCTTCGATCCTTGAGAGCGCGTAATCCTTGCGCGCGAGCTCGCTAGAGCGCTTTCCTATAACGGTCATGCCAATTATCGCGTTCAGCGGCGTGCGCATTTCGTGGCTCATCGTCGCCAGAAAAGCACTCTTGGCCTCGTTTGCGGCTTCTGCCTGCCGCCGCGCCATCTTGTCTTGTATGCGCTCTTCGATGTCGCGCATCTGTTCCTGCATCTGTCTTTTTTCGCTTATATCCAATACCCCGCCGGCCACGCGCTGCGGCACGCCCTCTTTGCCGCGCATCGTAGTTCCAAACGCGTGAAAATGACGGTATTCTCCATTTTTTGTCATCAGTCTGTATTCCAAATCGTATGGCGTCTTGCCGGTACGATCCATAAGATGCGACGCGAAAGCCCAAAGTACGCGGTTTTTGTCCTCCGGATGCAGGCGCTCCGACCAGCTCGATAGTAAATCCGGAAAATCTTCTTTCCCTTCGAACCCCAACATGCGGCGGAACTCCGGCGACCATGTGAACGTATTGTTCGGGTTGATAGGATCGCCGTCTATGACCTCCATATCCCAATGCGCTATGCCAAGCGCATCGCCCGTAAGCTTGTATTTCATCAGGTCATATTCGATGGCGGCAAGTGCATTATCCTTGTCCGGCCGCATATCGTCGTTCTTGATGTCCGGCATGTTACGGAGCCTCCCTTACATGGCCGATAAAGATGTGCCTATGCAAAAACAGTGCATCTCCACTGAACAAACTAATACTATCACGCTTGCTTCATAACATCAAGCCGCCCTGAGCGGGCTATTACACATCGGACACAGATGTTTTACAATTCGTGCAATAAAGCCCGTTTTCCCTAAAATTAGATTTGAAAAACATGTCGTTATGCGTTATGATATGCACGTATATATATGCGCGAGTACGATTAATTCGCGTATAAGCGAAAGGGATTGAGTATGGGCCTGTTTGAGTTTAACGACGTTGGCATCGATTTGGGTACATCTACTGTACTCGTTTATGTAAAAGGCAAAGGCATCGTCCTTAGGGAACCGTCTGTTGTCGCTGTTGAAAAGATTTCGGGCCGGCTTTTGGCTATTGGCGAAGAAGCGCGCCGTATGCTCGGGCGTACGCCCGGTTCCATCATGGCGCTTCGCCCGCTCAAGGACGGCGTTATCTCCAATTTTGACATTACGGAACGCATGCTCCGGCATTTCTTAAAAAAAGTGGTTGGACGGCGTATATTCTTTAAACCACGGGTTGTCGTATGTGTGCCAAGCGGCGTTACCGAGGTCGAAAAGCGCTCCGTTATCGACGCGACGGAAGAAGCGGGCGCAAGGCACACATTTTTAATCGAAGAACCAATCGCGGCCGCGATTGGTTCCGGTATCGATATCTCCGAGCCGCGCGGCAATATGGTCGTCGATATCGGCGGCGGTACTACGGACGTCGCCGTCATCTCTCTTGGCGGCGCCGTTTTGTCCGATTCCATCAAAGTCGCCGGCGATAAGTTCGATGAGGCGATAATCCGCTACATGCGCAAAAAACATAACCTGCTAATCGGCGAACGCACGGCGGAAGATATGAAAATGGGAATTGGCTCGGCATATCCGCGGCGAGAGCAGACTTTCCTGGAAATCAAAGGCAGGAACCTCATTTCCGGCTTGCCTCAGGCGCTTACAGTTAGCTCCAATGAAATGATTGAAGCGCTCGAAGAGCCTTTACAGGTTATTTTGGAGACGGTGCGCGGTATCTTCGAGCGCATGCCTCCGGAATTGACGAGCGACATCGCCGAGCGCGGAATATGCATTACCGGCGGCGGCGGGCTGCTCTATGGCATGGAAAAATTTATCGCAGAACATACGAAGGTTCCATGCTATATCGCGGAGGATCCTGTTTCCTGCGTCGCGATTGGCACGGGCAAGGCCTTGGAGGATCTCGACCTCTATTCACGCGGCGCCGTATACGACTACAAGCGCGGCGATTATTTCGAGAGCTATATGTAACTGTAATATATAAATAATCGGTGGATTCATCGGTGCTTGGCGCGTTTAATATAATAATTATTGCCAACGTTTTATTGTTTTATCCGGCCATGTGTGTTAAAATAGCTTCACCATCCATCAAAGGGGCAAGCCTATGAATAACGAGGAAAAGATACTGGCGCTGCTGGAAACCATGCAAGGCAGCATCGGAACCATGCAAGGCAGCATCGGAACCATGCAAGGCAGCATCGGAACCATGCAAGGCAGTTTCAAAACCATGCAAGGTACAATCGAGACCATGCAAGGCGATATCAAAACCATGCAAGGTACCATTGAAACCATGCAAGGCACCATTGAAACCATGCAAGGCGATATCGTAACCATGAAGGGCGATATAAAGACGATCGATAACCGCCTCGATAGGCTCGAGCATGAACATTCCGAGATGGCTTCGGCAATAAGGCGCATCGATAGATCCGTTATTCGGGAGTGTAATCATCTC
>DBDD01000043.1 GCA_002293365.1 Christensenella sp. UBA941
TTCAAGGGCTACGGCGTCCCGGAAGCGGACGCGCGCATATGCGCGGATGTACTGCTCGAAAGCGATAGACGGGGTATCGAAAGCCACGGTTGTAACCGCTTCAAGCCTATCTATATCGACCGCATCGTCGCGGGCATCCAAAGTCCTATCACGAAAATCGATATACTAAAAGAAACGCCTACGACCGCCGTACTCGACGCGAACGACGGCATGGGCATGGTCGCAAGCCACAAAGCCATGACTATGGCGCTCGAAAAGGCGAAAAAGCTTGGCCTCGCTATGGTCGTCGTGCGCAATTCCACCCATTACGGCATCGCGGGCTATTGGGCCACTATGGCGACGAAAGAGGGCATGATCGGAATCACGGGCACGAACGCGCGGCCCTCCATCGCGCCTACTTTCGGCGTAGAGAACATGCTCGGCACCAACCCGCTTACTGTCGGCTTCCCTACGGATGAAGACTTCCCGTTTATGCTGGACTGCGCTACGTCTATAACGCAGCGCGGCAAAATCGAATACTTCGCGCGCACGGGAAAGGACACGCCCGCGGGCATGGTCGTCGGGCGTAGCGGCGAAGCGCTAACGGATTCGCCGCAAATTCTGAACGACCTGAATACAGGCCGCGCGGCTTTGGCCCCCTTGGGCGGTATAGGCGAGGAGCTCGCGGGCTACAAGGGCTATGGATACGCCGTGGTCGTAGAGGTGCTATCCGCGGCGCTGCAGGCGGGCAGCTTCTTAAAGGCGCTTAGCGACAAGGACGAAAAAGGCGGCTGGAAAGCGGGGCATCTCGGCCACTTTTTCCTCGTAATAGATCCCGAAGCGTTCCTCGGCGCACAGCAGTTCAAAAAGACGACGGGCGATATATTGCGCGCGCTGCGTAAAAGCGCGAGGGCGCCGGGGCAGGAGCGCATTTATACGGCGGGCGAAAAGGAATATCTCGTCTGGCTTGAAAGAAAGGACAAGGGCGTCCCCGTAGGCGAAGCCGTGCAAAAAGAGATTCTGGCGGTAAGAGACAAGCTGGGCCTGCCGTATCGGTTCCCGTTTGAGGATTAATCGATAACCGTAATCCTGTAGGGGCGAACTGTGTTCGCCCGTTGAACACGCAACGTTGCGTTAACACGCATTAATAATTATGTTGCGGGGCAACGCCCCACAACATAATTAAACAATATTCCGCATGAGGCGAAGCCTCATGCGGAATGAACATATAGAACAAGGACACGATTTGGGGTCACGGGCGAACACAGTTCGCCCCTACAATTATTTGATTTTCTAAAGAAAGCAGGAAACAGACATGGACTACGCAAAGGAATCACTAAAATTACACGAACAATGGAGAGGCAAGGTCGAGGTAATCGCGACTGTTCCAACGAACAATAAAGAGGACTTGTCTTTGGCATATACGCCTGGCGTCGCGCAGCCTTGCCTCGAAATACAGAAGGACATCGACAAAAGCTATGAATTGACGCGCCGCTGGAACATGTGCCTTGTCGTATCGGACGGCACGGCTGTACTTGGCCTCGGCGATATCGGCCCGGAGGCGAGCATGCCAGTCATGGAGGGCAAGTGCGTATTGTTCAAGGCGTTTGGCGACGTCGACGCGTTCCCGATGTGCGTTAAGTCCAAGGACGTCGATACTATCGTCGAAACGATCTACCAAATCTCCGGCTCGTTTAGCGGCGTCAACCTCGAAGATATCGCAGCGCCGCGCTGCTTTGAAATCGAACGCAAGCTAAAGGAGCGTTGCGACATCCCGATTTTCCACGACGACCAGCATGGCACAGCCGTCGTAACGCTCGCGGGGCTGATTAACGCGCTCCGGTTCGTAGGCAAAAAGAAGGAAGACGTAAAAATCATAATCAACGGCGCTGGCGCGGCCTCCGTATCGATAACGAAGCTGCTGCTAAAAGGCGGCTTTGCGGATATCACCCTTTGCGACCGCACAGGCATATTGTTCGACGGGCGAAAGGGCGGTATGAACGCCGAAAAAGAAGCGATGGCAAAGGTGACGAACCTGAGCAAAAAAGAAGGTACGCTTTCGGATGCGATGGTAGGCGCGGACGTATTTATCGGCGTATCAGCGCCAGGAACTGTCACGGCGGAGATGGTTAGCCGCATGGCCGATAAAGCTATCATCATGGCTTGCGCAAACCCAACGCCCGAGATATTCCCGGACGAGGCGAAGGAGGGCGGAGCAGCCGTCGTCGCGACGGGGCGAAGCGACTATCCGAACCAGATTAACAACGTCTTGGCCTTTCCTGGCATCTTTAGGGGCGCTTTCGACGTACGCGCGCGCGATATAAACGACGAGATGAAGCTCGCGGCGGCGTACGCTCTCGCCGGCCTAGTCGGCGACGACGATTTAAAAGCCGACTATATCGTACCCGTTTCGTTCGATCCGCGCGTAGGCAAAGCCGTCGCCGACGCCGTCGCCGACGCGGCGCGTAAAAGCGGGGTTGCGAGGTTGTAGGGTCTTTATAGTATTAGGGGCGGCCTTTGGCCGCCCCTAATACTATATCTTTAAAACTGCTTCAAAAACCGTAAATCGTTTTCGTACAGCAGCCGGATATCCTTTACGCCGTACTTTAGGCTCGCTATGCGATCCACGCCCATCCCGAACGCGTAGCCGCTGTATTCTTCCGGATCGATCCCGCAATTTCTTAAAACGTTTGGATGCACCACGCCGGAACCCAGGATTTCAATCCAGCCCGTGCCCTTGCATATACGGCACGAACCGCCCTCGCCGTGGCAGCCGATACACGTCACGTCCACCTCGGCGCTTGGCTCCGTAAACGGAAAGAAACCGGGGCGGAAGCGGGTTTTCGTTCCTTCGCCAAAAAATTCGCGCGCGAACGTGGCTAATATCCCCTTCAGGTGCGCCATGGTGACGCCCTTGTCCACTACCAGCCCCTCGATTTGCATGAATACCGGCGAATGCGTCGCGTCGATATCGTCTACGCGGAATACGCGGCCCGGGCTCAAAATGCGAATCGGGGGCTTTTCCGATAACATTGTACGCGCCTGTACGGGGGACGTATGCGTGCGCAAGACTATGTCCGGCGTCATATAGAACGTATC
>DBDD01000343.1 GCA_002293365.1 Christensenella sp. UBA941
GCAAATACTATTATACGAGGAGGAATATTATGTCGATGGATTATGTAATGGAACCCTTTAAGATCAAGATGGTGGAAATGCTTAAGCAGACAACCCGAGAGGAACGCATAGAGTTCCTAAAGCAGGCGCGCTACAATATGTTCTCAATCCGCTCCGAGAATATCGCTATAGATATGCAGACGGATTCGGGTACAGGCGCGATGAGTGACAGGCAGTGGGCCGCGATGATGACCGCCGATGAATCCTACGGCGGCGCGCGCGGTTTTTATGAAGTGGAAGCAGCGGTTCAGGATATCTTCGGCTATAAATACGCGCAGCCCGTTCATCAGGGGCGCGCCGCCGAGAAGGTCCTGTTTGGCTGCCTCATGGGTCCCGACGACATCGCGATTGCAAATCAGTTTTTTGATACGACGCAAGGCCATATTGTAATGACCGGCGCAAGGCCGCTCAATTGCGTCTGCGATGAAGCAGCGGATATTTATCTGGATGCGCCGTTCAAGGGCAATATGGACACCGAAAAGCTGGAAGCGCTCATCAATGAAAAGGGTGCAGACAGGGTCAAAATGATAATGATGACCATAACGAACAACTCTGCGGGAGGTCAGCCCGTTTCCATGGCCAACATCCGCGAGACGAGCCGCATAGCCAAAAAGTACGGCATCATTTTCGTTATCGACGCTGCCAGATACGCGGAAAACGCGTACTTCATCAAGACCCGCGAGGAGGGCTATCAGGACAAGTCCATCGGCGAAATCGTAAAGGAATGCTTCGGTTACGCGGACGCGTTTTCGATGTCCGCCAAAAAAGATACGATCGTCAACATGGGCGGCTGCATTGGCGTCCGTGAGGATGAAGATCTGATAACCAAGGTGAGGATGAGAACCATCCCGCTGGAGGGCTTCATTAACTACGGCGGCCTTTCCGGCCGTGATATCGCGGCGCTGGCAGTCGGTTTTTACGAAGGCATAAATGAAAGCTTCTTAAAGTACCGCATAGGCCAAGTGCAATATCTGGGCGAGTTGCTGCATGACGCGGGGGTTCCGATACAATACCCCGTAGGCGGCCACGGCATATACATAGACTGCGGCGTAATGATGCCCCATCTGTCATGGGATCAATTCCCGGCGCAGGCAGTGTCCGCCGCCCTTTATATCGAAGGCGGCATACGCGGCGGCGACTTGGGCTCTCTGTCCCTCGATCGCGATCCGGATACCAACGAGCAGCAAAAGGCTCTAAACGAATTCTGCCGCTTGTGCGTGCCGCGCCGCGTCCTGACTCAATCTCAAATAGAATTCGTCGCCCGCACCATCATTTATGTACGCGATCACGCCGCCGAGTATCCCGGCTATAGAATCCTCAAGGAAACGCCGCTGCTGCGCCATTTCACCGTGGATCTCGAGCCCCTTTCGCCCATTAAATAGAATAGGCGTTCGCAAAGGACATTCGTATGTAGGTTTTTGAGTTCGACAAACGGCATATTCAGATTATTAAGGAGGTAAATATCATGTCCCCGATTCAAGCTCTGGTAATTCTGCTCGTAATTTTCGCGATAGGCGAAATAGTTGCGGATAAGACAAAAGCGCTGCTATCAACAACGCTTGTCATCGCGGTCATACTGCTTATAGGCTTCTGGTGCGGCCTGCCTGCCGACATATTCAGCACCGCGAAAATCGCCGACATTTCAGGCGTGTTGATCGGCCTGCTTATAACCTCAATGGGCACGATGATAGACTTCCCGGAACTCAAGCGGCAGTGGAAAACAGTCATTATCGGCGTGGGGGGCGTCGCCGTGGGCGTCGCCGCCATCATTCTGGTGTGTTCGCCAATCATCGGCCGGAATCTCGCCATCGCCGGCGCGCCGATCTTTGCGGGCGCAAATACGGCTACGCTGGTAATGACGACGGCTTTGAACGAAAAGGGGCTGACGGACATCGCGTCCTTCTGCGTACTCATGCTAGTTACGCAAAACTTCGTGGGTATTCCTATCGCCTCGGTGCTGCTGCGTAAGGAGGCGAAAGGTTTCCTTAAAATCCCTGAAAATCTTAAACTCTACGCCAAGGCAGATGCAAAAACCGAAGCCGGCGCTTCACGCAGGCCCCTTCAGCTTCCGGCGCTTTTCAACAAACCTTCGTTCGTCATGGTCAAGCTTGCGGTTGTGGCTATGATTTCAAATTTCCTGGCCGGCTTGACGCAAGGAACTGTTCATTACTTCGTAGCGGCGCTGCTGTTAGGTATACTTTTCACCGAGCTGGGCTTTTTGGACAAGAATATTCTGAGCAAAACAAACGCTGCGGGATTCATAATCTTCTCGACCACCATGATCATTTTCACCACACTGGCCCAGACCACTCCCGGGCAATTGGTAAGCATGATCGGCCCGCTGCTGCTTTCGCTGGGTATTGGCTGCGTGGGCGTTATCATCTTTGGAATCGTCATAGGAAAGGTGCTCAAGATCAGCCCCTACTTAGCTATCAGCATAGGTCTGACATGCACCTTCGGTTTCCCCACGACAATGTTGATGTCACAGGAGATCTCCAGCGCCATAGGATCCAATGATGAGGAAAAGGCAGCTATCCTGAACTATCTGATGCCTAAGATGATCACGGGCGGATTTATCACCGTTACCATTACGTCCGTGCTGGCCGCCGGCGTTGTAGTCGGCCTGCTTTAAGGGGGGCCGGTATGGATGTTTTAGGCCTTGCCAAGGAATACGAGCCTTATATTGTCGCATTGCGCCGCGATTTCCATATGCACCCGGAGCTCAGCTGGAAAGAATACCGTACCTGCGGCGTGGTCATGGACGAGCTTGGGAAAATGGGTATTCCATGCGTAAAGATCGGGGAAACAGGCGTCGTGGGCACGATCATCGGGACCGGCTCAACAGGAAACGGCAAAACAATAGCGCTCAGGGCCGACATGGACGCGCTGCCCATCAAGGAGCTCAACGATGATCTGCCGTATAAATCCACCGTGGATGGCGCAATGCACGCCTGCGGCCACGACGGACACACGGCCTGCTTGTTGGGCGCGGCAAAAATACTGAACGGCTTAAAGGCTGATTTTCGCGGTACGGTGAAGCTCTTTTTTGAACCGGCGGAGGAGTATGGCGGAAGCCTTAGCACTTTTGAGGACGCGGGGCAGCTTGCCGGACTGGACGGTTGCTTTGCGGCTCACATATGGGCCGATATGGAGGCGGGAAAAATATCCGTGGAGCCGGGCGCGAAAATGGCCGGAACCGACCTCTTCACGCTGACCATCAGGGGAAAGGGCGGGCACGCCTCCATGCCGCATCAGGGAATAGACGCCATAGTGGCCGCTTCCTCCGTTATCATGAATTTGCAAACTATCGTCAGCCGTGAACTGACCCCGTTTGAACCCTGCGTGGTTACGATCGGCAAACTGACAGCGGGGCAAAGGTTCAATGCGATCGCCGACACGGCGGTGCTGGAAGGAAACCTTAGAACCTTCAATCCTGAAATACGCATGCAGTACAGGGAAATCATTGAACGAATCGCCAAAAACACGGCGGCGGCTTTTAGAGCCGAAGCCGAAATGACCGACTACACCTTCGGCACTCCCCCCGTGATCAACTCGCCCGAAAACGCCGCCTTCGCGCGGGAAACGGTTCTCAAGCTATTCGGCGAGGAGGCTCTTGGCGAGATGCAGAACGTGATGGCCGGCGAGGATTTCGCGATTTTCATGGAGAAAGTACCCGGCGTATTCGCCTTTGTGGGCGCGGGGAATCCGGCGATAGGCTGCTCATTCCCTCATCACCACGGTAACTTCAACATAGACGAGTCCGCTCTGAAAATCACGACAGCCCTCTACGCCCAATATGCGCTCGACTTTATAAATGCCTGATCTATTAAATCTTAAAAGGAAAGGAACGACGACATCATGGCAAAAGCAAACAAAGACAACCCTGTAGATTTAGTTCCTGGCAAAAGAGACGCCTTCGCGTCGAGGTGGGGCTTTATTCTCGCATGCATAGGCTCCGCCGTCGGCATGGGCAACATATGGATGTTTCCTTATCGAGTAGGCGCTTTTGGCGGCGCGGCTTTTCTGATCCCCTATTTTCTCATGACATGTCTCATCAGCTTTGTCGGCGTCATCGGCGAGATGACGCTCGGCCGCGGTACGGGCCTGGGGCCGTTGGGCGCATTCCGCGCAGCAATGGAAGCAAAGGGCAAGCCAAAGGTTGGAGAAGCTATCGGCCTAATCCCGGTGGTGGGGCAATTGGGCGTGGCTATAGGCTATTCCGTCGTCATAGGATGGATCATACGCTTCCTGGTCGGCTCTATAACTGGTTCCGCGATTCAAGCCGCGGACTCCGGCGCGTACTTCGGCGCGATTGCCGGGCCGTTTGGCAGCATTCCCTGGCATATGATCGCGCTGGTTTTCACCTTCGTCATTATGGCGCTCGGCGTTTCCAAGGGCATAGAGAAGCTGAACAAGATTATGATCCCGCTTTTCTTCGCGCTGTTCGTCATCCTCGCTATTCGCGCCATATCCTTGCCGGGCGCCGCCGCTGGCTACCAGTATCTCTTTACGCCCAAGTGGGAATTCCTCGCCGATCCCAGGACATGGATATTCGCTTTGGGCCAGTCGTTCTTCTCGTTGTCCATCGGAGGAGGCGGCACTGTCGTCTACGGCTCTTATCTGAAAAAAGACGTCAACATTATAAGTTCCGCCCGCAATGTGGCCATCTTCGACACTTTGGCGGCCATGCTCGCGGCTATCGTCGTGATTCCCGCCGTGTTTGCCTTCTCTCTCGACCCCGCCGCAGGCCCCCCGCTCATGTTCATCACTATGCCTGAGGTTTTCAAGCAGATGCCGCTGGGCCAGGTGTTCATGATCATCTTCTTTGTGGCCGCGCTTTTCGCGGGGCTGACGTCGCTGGTAAACCTGTTCGAATCCTCAATCGAGGCGCTTGAGAGCAAATTCAAGTTCTCGCGTAAAAAGGCGGTTATTTGTATAGCCATTATCGCGACTGCCGTCAGCATTTTCATCGAGGGCTTGGTTGGAGAGTGGATGGATATCGTCACGGTATACATCGTGCCTCTGGGCGCCGTAGCCTCCGCACTGCTGCTCTGGTGGGTGCTTGGAGACAAGTGGGCCAAAAAAGAGCTGGAAACGGGCCGCGAAAAACCGGTGGGCGCCTGGATCAAGCCGATGGGCAAATATCTTTTCTGCGGAGTAACCATCCTGGTATATATACTCAGCATCTTCTACGGCGGTATAGGATGATCGTTCGGCGGAAAACCTTTAAATCATTGAGGGAGCATAATCATGAATATCGTATACACAGACGCCGCGCCGGCGGCAATAGGCCCATATTCACAAGCAATTGCCTATAGCGGTCTGGTTTTTACCTCGGGGCAGATTCCTCTTGTACCCGAAACCGGCGAGATCGTTTCCGGCGGCGTCCGCGAACAGGCGGAGCAGGTGATGAAAAACCTGGGGGCGGTGCTGACAGCAGCCGGAAGCGACTTTACCAGAGTAATAAAGACAACCTGCTTTTTAACGGACATGGGCGAGTTTGCCGCTTTTAACGAGATTTACGCGAAGTATTTCACCGGCAATCCAGCGCGCTCCTGTATCGCCGTCGCCGCTTTGCCCAGAGGCGTATCCGTCGAAGTGGAAGCTGTGGCAACGGCGGAGTGATCTGGCTTTTGCTAAATCGCGCTGCGGATATGCACAACTGTTCTTAGGCGGGAATAGTACAACAAAACGGAGGGGCTTTCGCATAAAACCAGGCGGCGGCCCCTCCGCTGATGTCTTTGCGGGGCTCTCCAGAACTAAATGTTGGTTGTGGTCAAGAACCTGCTTATGATAATATTATTATCATAAAAAGCTCGGAGGATAAACTTTGTCTGCAAAATCGGATACACTCAAGCTATTGGGCTCTTACGTTCACTTCGCATCCTTTTTAACAAGCGCTCTCGGCTCCCATTGCAGCGCCGTTGTATTTGACATGGACGAAAGCGGCCTGGACGGACATGTAATAGCTCTATCGGGAAACACGGGCAGCCGGGCCATTGGCGACGCGATGACGCCTATTGTGAAGCGGGTACTGCATAGCATCCAGAAGAAGGGCTACATGGAAGTGCTGCATGTCGATACAGAGGCCAGCACCTCCGGCGGACGCGTAAAGCTATGTTTTTATCCCATACGAAACGAAACGCAGATCATCGGTTTGTTTATTTTATGCTTGGAGATAGACCTCCTGTATGACCTTCGCGAATCCATTAACCAGATTCTCGGATTCCGCCAGCCACAGGAGAGCGAGAATAAAATAATGAATGTGATCGATGAAAACCTTTCGCTCACCCAGTATATGCAGCAGCTGATTCAGGAGACGATTCAATCATATTCCATTCCGGTTGAACGGATGTCCATAGAAGAAAAGAAGCAAATCGTACAGGATTTGGCGAAAATGGAGGTCTTCTTCGGGAGGGACTCAGCCCGCATTACTGCGTCGCATCTTGGAATTTCCGTACCGACGTTATATCGCCTTTTAAAGCAGCCTTGATTGGGGTCGGTATTTTTTCTCAAATACAATAAAGAGGTATAGATCATGTTAAACCTTATAAAGGATGCTTCCTATCGCTGTAATGACGTTCCGTTTGGAACCATTGAGGTGAAATACCCGCCTCGCGACACATGGAATATACAGGCGTTCCAAAGCCTAAAGGAAGCGGAATTAGCCGCTATACGCGCTTCGGCGGAGCACTACGAGCGAAGCGCCGTGTTCGGCCGGGATCCATACTATCGGTATTTCAAAAAATACAAAAAATCTTATCCTGTTGCCATGCAGCTTGAATCGCTGTTATTAAAGGGGCGTCCGTTTCCAGACGGCCAGCCTGTCAATGAAATAGCCTTCTTAGCGGAGCTGAGAACCCTCACTTTACTGGGGACTCACGATGTCGCGAAAATGAAAGGCGACGTAACACTGTTTCGCGGAACAGAGAAAACGGATTTTATTGGTATGGGCGAGCGGACGGTTCATATTTATCCGGGCGATATCAGCGGGAAGGATGACGCCGGTATTATTTTCAGCATGATAGCCGGGGCGGACAACAGAACCTGCTTAACGGATGAGAGCAGCCATATCGTCTACTTGATATTTGGTACAGATGGCGCGCCGCGAGAACGAATCGAGCAGGTGCAGAATCTGCTGGAGTCTTATGTTCATACGTTGTCCCCGGATGCCGCTATGGAACGTAAAATATACTGACGGCGGCAAGCTGATAATCGTGTGAAGGACCATCATATCGTATATTCGCGGAAAAGGCTTCTCCATCTACGGGCAAAAGCGGCGGGATGCAACACGGTACATCCCGCCGATTCTGCAATAATCTTGCTTATCTCGGAACCTTGGGCAGCGTGTCGAAGCTTTTCTGCAATTCCTCGTCCGTCGGGATATAGTCGCTCATTTGGCCGTTGTTGAAGCGGTCGTAGGCCGTCATGTCGAAATAGCCCGTGCCGCTGAGCCCGAAGAGGATCGTCTTCGCTTCGCCGGTTTCCTTGCATTTAAGGGCCTCGTCGATGGCGGCGCGGATGGCGTGCGAGGATTCCGGGGCGGGGAGGGTGCCTTCGCAGCGGGCGAACAGCCGGGCCGCCTCAAAGACGTTCGTCTGCTCGTAGGCGCGCGCTTCCATGTAGCCGTCGTGATACAGCTTGGAGAGAATCGGCGACATGCCGTGAAAGCGCAGCCCGCCGGCGTGATTTGGGGCGGGGATGAAACCGCTGCCGAGCGTATACATCTTCGCGAGAGGCGTTATGCAGCCCGTGTCGCAAAAATCGTAGGCGTAGACGCCTCGCGTGAAGCTGGGGCAGGAGGCGGGCTC
>DBDD01000294.1 GCA_002293365.1 Christensenella sp. UBA941
AAGTCCGCCGCGTCGTTCACCACCGCCGCGCCCTGCGACTTGAAAAACTCGTACAGTTCCAGATCGGCTTGCGCATACACCGGGTTGCGGAGCAACATTGATACCGTGCTCCTAACCAATTCACTGCCGTTGAATTTAATGCCTTGTTCCACAAAACGGCGGGTAATGTCGCCTATTGAAGTCTGCGGGTCTGCATACATTTCAAACATCTGCTTGACCTGTTCCGCCGCCACCGGGTCAACCACCAGCATTCTTGTTCTTATGCCATCGACTGTAGTCTGCCCCAATTTATACCCATAAGGCGCTTTGCCGCTCATGTGAAATCCCCGTTCACACCGGGAGTAGTATGCGTCCTGTACCCTGCGCTGTATCGTTTCCCGTTCCAACTGCGCAAATACGATACAGCCATCCTACACATATATTGTACCTCAACCGGCCCCCACAGGCAATGATGCCGCCGTTGCACCGGCGGCAGTTACTTACTCCCGTATTTGCTGAATACATCAAACAAGCGGCTTTCCACCTCGCGTTTGCGCCGTTCCCTGTCCTTTGGGGAAAGGATGGGTGTGCGGTTTTCTATCCGAATCGTACCGCCGCCGAATGGAACGGTCTTGACTTCTTTTTCATATTTTGTAGGTAACGGCATAACATATTCCCTCCGTGAAATAGGTGTTGTATATTGCCGGGTAAAAGCAAAAGGGCAACGCACCTTGCGCCATCACTTTTGCTTCATCCGCGCGCCGGGCCGAATTGGCCCGAAGCGCGGGAGGGGAACGCGCTATACTTATTCGCCCTGTCATTAGACAGCCATATGCTCCGGCGCGCCCAATCCTCACCTGGTATGTTTTGAGAAGAAAAAACTTCCTCTCACTTATCAGGACAAAATATAGACAAAAGTTTAACACCACTATTGAATTTTTCATAATATTTTTTCATTGCCGCCAAACCGCGTGTTATGGAAATACTGACAGCGCCTTTTGTAACGCCCTCGGCATTGGCAATATCACGCTGACTGATGCCAAAAACACAATACGCCTCCATCCTTTGCGCCTGTATCTCCGGCAAGGAATTTAACGCTTGGCATATTTGACAACGCCGCTCCATCATCGCAAGTACACGCTCCGGGGAATCGTCATAGCTAACGATAGAACGCGCCTCCATACCATCCCCAGCGTCAAGAGCGTATACCTTGTTGCGCCGCCGCTGGCGGGCGTGTGTCCTTTTATACCGCTTATCAGCCAAAAGCGCCGCCGCTACCTCGTCCTCCACATCCACGAACTCGTCCTGTGTGTACCACGGGTAATAATCCCGCAAATTGATTGTTACCATGTTTCTACCCCCTCGTTTTTTAAGCCGTGGGGAAATAATAACGGGTAATCATTTCAACTTTAATTCAGTTGTATTTCAATAGGCTTGCAATTCTATTTCAGTTTCATTGCACTTTCGGGCACAAAAAAACGGCCCGGTTTTCATCGAGCCGCTTTGAATCATATCCGATTACATGGCAATTCTATAACCGATACTGCGAACGGTATCAATATAATTGTCCGGGTCATGGCTTATGCGAAGCCTTTGTCGTATTCTGCAAATATGGCATCGCACAGCGTTTGCCGTTATCTCTACCGGGGCATCTTCGCCGTAAGCGAAAAGATATAGCTGCTCATATGTGAAAACCCTGCCAGCCTGCGACAAAAGCAGTTGCAGTATATCAAAATCGCTGTTTGTCAGTATAACTTCCGTATCACGGACAAATATCTTTCGATAATCAACGAACATAAAAATATCACGATGCGTAATGATGCCAAGCGATTTCCTTGTATGCGGCGACATTTGGGCCAACCGCTCAATAATGCCTTTGTTTTTCTTGATACTATCAATCAACCTGTCCGGGTCGATAATAAACGTATCAGCATTCCGAATAATCTTTTCCGCAAAGTCCGTGCCGGTATCGTCTTGTGACAGAACAACAAGAGGAATCTGCTTCGTGCCGCCCATAAACGCAATGAGCGGCGCAATATCGGAAACGTCATAAGAAGCGATAACCGCTGAGTATTGCCGTTTTGGGAACTGCTCTATCGCTTCGGTTGCCGTATCTACAGCATCAAGCGTTACATTTAGATTTGCCCAGTCTTTTCGCGCCAGTTCCAAATGCTGGCTGTCATACCCAACAACCAAGACCCAATTCTCCATGTTATTATCCGCCCTCCTCCCATATCGGATTGGCTTGATAAGTTGTCGGTGCTTCGGGCCACGTTGACCCGAAGCACCGAATGTATTGCTATAGCTTTCGCCCGATTAAGCAAAAAATGATTATCGCTTAATGGTTGCAGTTTCCCTTGCCTGTTGTTATCGGTTTTTACTGTACGCTTTGCTTTGTCGTTTTCACGCCCTTAATCAGCAAATAGCCAGCAGGTATAAATTCACAGGGCATACCGACAGTGGCAATCATTTCAATCGTGGGTACAAGTGAGGGGAAAATAAAGAATGCCACAAACCAACAAAGATGTACGAAAGCCGCCACAGCCAAGAGCCACCCAACCCATTTGTGAATAAGGTCTGATTTGAATATCAGCATGATTAGCGGAATTAGCCACAAGCCCCAAAATAATTCGCCTACCATTTCGATTGACTCACGAAGATTAAAAAGACGGTTTGCTTCTTCGACGCTGGAGTTAAGGGCAAAAAACTCAAGCGATTTGCCAACGAGAACCATTGCAGAGCCAACAATTATAAGGGTCATCATTATTTTTGTCAATGTGTTGTTTACAGGCTTAAAAATCTTGCGAAGAAAACATACCAGTGGGATAAATATGCCGTATCCGATAACGAATGTCACAACGCCAAAGATGAATAACCCCATATTTGAGTTCATGTTGCCCAGCGTCGCCGCAGTATCGCCCTCTACCAAAAGCTTTGCGTCAGCCACCATATAAGAGAGCATTCCGAAGATACCGAACATAAACCAAAAAAGTCCTGCAAAACGCGCATATTTTTTATTTTGTGCCAGCGTGTTAATCATAATGAAAATCCCCTTTATTGTTTTAACGAAATATTCTGAATTATCTTTTCGGAAAAGTCTGCCGCATTTCTCAAGTCCTCTGCGTTTGGTCTGTCTTTATTTATTCCGCCAAAATGTTTAAGAAAACTATTTGTGTTCAACCCGACACAGCTAAATTCATCCACAACACAATAACCTTTTGCGGTTAGAATGTTTCGGAGAGCCTTGTGATCACGAAACATTTTCTTTTTACCGCCTAATCCGCTTGTAGAGAAGATAAATGCTTTTTTGTCTTTCACTGCCGGGAGCGTTTCAGCGAATTGGAGAATAGGAGCATAATGTTTTCCGCTGTCGATTCCCGCACCGAGTCCAACAAGGTCATAAGCCTGTAATTCGTCAGGATTTACACTTTGAGGATATTGGACGACAGCATTTAGTTTTCCAGCCATTGCATGAGCGATTTTTTCTGTATTCTTATGGTGATAGGAATACACGACAATAATTGTTTTCACGATTTTTTCCCCCTCTAATATAATCTTAATAGCCACTTTTCCTTTTATTCCTCCGCCGACTAAACATTGCGCATCTTGGCGGTTAAAATTCCGCTAGACTGCGCTGCCGAAGCTTGAATTAGCTCTGCTAGTACTGCGCTTCGGCATCACAGTCTATCAAAATTTTTCCTCGCCAATCTTGCGCAACATTTAATCGGCGGAGGAATAATACTTGTTTCAATGTATCGGATTGCCCCAACAGTTTCGCTTAACAAGAACGCTTGGAGATGGACGTTTAATCCCTCAAGCTTGATAACGCTAGACGCATCGAATTTATAGAAAACAACATTTACTCCCCCTCCTTCTTGCATTCAAAAACTTCACCAATCGATACGCCAAATACATCAGCAATCCTAAAAGCCATTTCCAATGACGGGGTATACTTACCCGCTTCTAAAGCAACGATTGTTTGCCGGGAAGCTCCTGCCTTTTCCGCAAGTTCGAGCTGTGTCATTTCGTTGGCAAAAAATCGAAGTTTGCGTATGTTGTTTGTGATTATCAATTTTTTACCCATATCAAACTCCCTTTTCATAATAGTAAACGCTTACTATTCCCTCTAGAAGTGAACCGGCGGCAAATGTGCCGAATAAGATATGCAATGCGGCAACACTTGTCATTCCGAAAGCTAATGTTACAAGCGCGATGACAAATCCTATCCCAGCACAGATATATCCAACATGGGCGGATTTCAAGCTGATGGCTTTTTCCCTCTCGTCTTCGATCATAGATGATTTAATGATCCGATTCACTTTTTTATCATCATGCTCCCGTTCTTTAACGGCAATTCCAATGGCAAATACCAAGTGAAATATAACTTGAATGACAATGACCGCACCGACACCTATTCCGATAAAAATAAGTATGGCAATCGCCCATGATTTTAAATCCTCCAGCGCGGGGGAATGTCCTCCAAGCGCATAAATGATATAGATTATAGCCACGATTACTCCCACAATTATGCTTGCGATCTTTCTTTTGCTGCTGTACGACATAGTGATAAGCTCCCTTCATGTATGATGCGTTAGATTTATAGACAAGTATTATAGACTTAATGACCAATTCTTTTTACATCTTATCCTATGATTTATCAAATGTCAAGCATAAAAATAAATATTTTTTGAATTTGAAGCATGAAAAACATAAACACGCTAAACCCGCATAAATGCAGGCTTTTCCCAGTTTGCCACTAACCCGCAAGCAGGGCAAGTGTGGGCACACTTGCACGTTTTTGATAAATTTCCCCTGCGGGAAATCCATCAAAACCTGCTTGTTGGGGTTCCCCCAAACCCGACGCTCCGAGCCGCGTCCGAGCGGACTATGCTCCGCAACTTAGGGCTAAATTGGCCCTAAGCCGCTCTGCTCCGTCGCTCGTCCTTTCCCCTCGCAATCACGATTGCGCGGGGACCCCTTATGCCCGAAGCTGATAGCGGCGCTTCGCGCCTTGTTCGCGTCGTTTCGCTAACGCTCCACTTCCTTATTTTTACGCCTGCCCGTCAGGCCGAGCAGGTGGTCTATATTGCTCTTTACAGTCACCACATCACGCAACTCTTTTTGCGCGGCGCGGTATTCGGCATAGTCGGATTTTTTCGCCGCCGAAAGGTGTTTCCATTCGGTTTTTAAGGCTTCCATCCTCGGCAGCTTTTCCCCTTGTAAAAGCCCTTTCATGGTTCGTTGCGCCGCCCGGTAAGCGGCTATCTCGGCCTCATGCTCCGCGAGATATTTATTGCTGTATTTCTTTGCTTTGTATTCATTGAAGATAGGCCGGGTTTTGGCATAATCGACAATGGCGGCTTTCAGCGCCGCGTTGCGGCCATGTGTGGCAGTCCTCCTTTCGATGCTCTGGCAAAATAAAGCATAGAGCTTCACACCGTATTCCTGTATAATGAAAATAACAATGAATCACTTTGCCGGAGTGCGGATATGGAAATACGCTACAGATCAGCCACTTTCATTTATGACTTGCTGGATGTGATATATTTTCGCAATAAGCAGCGCAGCCCGCGAACAGTATTATCCGGCTTCATTTCCAACCCGGCGGCGCGGGTGCTGGACGTTTGCGCCGGAACGGGCAGTAACAGCCTACTGATTGCGCAACGCTACCCGAACGCACAGATAACGGCGCTGGATTCATCAGAAAACATGCTCAAAATAGCGGACAGTAAATTCCACAAGGCAGGGGTCGGCAATGCCGAAACTGTCGTCGCGGACGCTTGCGACACCGGCTATGACGATAATACATTTGATGTTGTGATCCTGTCGTTGGTATTGCATGAATTGGACAGTGATTTACAAAGAGCGATGCTTACTGAATCGAAACGGGTGTTGCGTGACGATGGACGCATACTTATTTTAGAATGGGAACAACCACAAAAGCTATTCCAGCGGCTAAAGTTTTCGCTTCTCAAGCTGGTTGAGCCAGCGGAGTTTAAGTGTTTTCTGCAAAAAGACCTCTCCGAATATTTCCGCTCATTTGGCTTAATCGTGCTTGAAAAACAAAGCTGTGACTATTCGCCGGTTTTGGTGTTGTCTAAACGGGCGTGAGGGCTACACAGTTTCGGGCCAGATTGTCCCGCAGCCCTGTGTGATAGATAGAAGATCGTTTGATTTAATGGAAAATAAGAAATTTGTACTAAGCTAATTTATATACCTTTTAATAAAGTATTCAAACGTGAGGCACCCCGTGATTTCGCCTTAGCGTAGTCCTTGAGTTTTCCAAGAAAATCTTTAGGTATAGAGCCTTTTCGTGAGTTCCAAGTGTTATTAGCCGCATAGCTGTCACCAAGTTTATCTCCTATGTATACTGCTAGTTCGCATAATGAATCAGCAAGCAATTGAAAAAATGCTTCTGGCATATTTTTAATCCCCATGTTTTCAATAATATCCAACAATACTTTTAACCGCTTATCGTATGCATCGAACGCATAAGGCTGCGCAGATTCTTCTTTTAATATCTCAATTACATTTTCCAGAAATGATTTATAATTTGTATATATATAGCGAAAATCTGGTGACAATCCCTCTACAAATTTTATTGTATCTATACGATGGGTTGCATCATTTACAAATTCTGCTACATGGTTATCGATATCTGAAGAAAAGTAAATTATCTTATCACGAACGGATTCGACCTTTCTGCTATATTCATCTCGATATTGATCAAAATAAGCAATTAAGTTGTTAAAAAAACTTTTCACATTATTAATTTCGAAAATAATAACCCCAGACGGATCACGGTATGGTTTTTCTTTGGAATTTTCAGTATATAGTAGCTGTATTATTGGATAATCAAATCCATCAGTAACATTAGTATATACATTCTTACTCCAATCAACGGCTGAAATTACATTAATATCGCCAAGCGCATAGCCGACCATTAATACTAGCGATTCCTTAATTAAAAAAGGTAGACGCGATTGTCGATAATCATTGGGGCGAAATAAAGAAACATAATCTTCATTCGTTATTATGATACTGCTAGGAATCGTTTTTATTCCATGTATATGATAAATCGGAGTAAGGCAGTTGACTTTCAAAAAACTATCATCAGGAGCTAATGAAAAAGCTCTTTCGGGAAGAAGCGTTTCCAACATGGTATCATAATTTGTTGGGGCCTGTGAAACTTTTTCTG
>DBDD01000077.1:0-5005 GCA_002293365.1 Christensenella sp. UBA941
TTTTATTTGCAGGACTCCATTATTGAAAGGATATAGTCGAAGGAGACCGGTTAGCGCACTCACTTGCCCTGAATGCGCATTGTTCAGTCCACCTTCTGCCATAAGCCGCGCAATCGGATACTGTTTTGCAGCGATATCATCGGAAAGCCCGTCAGAGTAGGCCACTATACCTCCGCGCCAAGCGCTCAATTCGCGCATCGCCCTAGCTTTTTGCTGCAAAGATACACCTGGGAGATTGCCGAAATCTCCCACTCCGAACGGAGGCTCTGTCATGACCTCTCCAACAATTGGGCCAAGATTGCCCTCCGAAGATGCCGACGCAGGTTGTAAAATTCCAACCGACATTGTTAGAAGTAGTATAATTGCAAAAAATCGCTTCATTATTTTCATGAGTTTAGTCCTTTCTTTATCACAATGTTGAATATTCTTACTGTGTGAATATATTCTACCAAATTCGATATTATCCTGTAAAGATACTGGCGAATTATTTTATCCTGTCAGACAGTTCAATTACAACTATTAGCGTAATAACCTCTAATCATTATGAAGGAAGGACTAATGATATGGGAAAAAGCTATGATAAGAAGGCATGCGGAGCTAGAATTAAGCACACACGGATCAACCGCAACATAACACAAGAACAGCTCGCGGAAAACGTAAGTATTTCCATATCATTTCTGTACGGCATTGAGAGCGGCATCAAGAAGCCGAGTTTGGTCAAACTAATAAATATTGCTACAGAACTTGATGAGTCCTTGGATTATATCGTTTTTGGCAATGACTATGCGCCTGCGAGTTCCGAAGTACACATTGAAATTGAGCGGATGCTCAGCCATTGCGATATACCCACCGCTGAAAAAGTCAGAGATATTTTGAAACTCATATTGCCAATGCTTTAGCATATCGAGGGTATATTGCTATTTAAGCTCCTAGGGGGCTTTTTTTCGTTTGTTACCTGTTGATTTTACTTTCCTCAATTTATGTGCCACGATCATTATATTGATAGTTTTTGTATTTGGGAATATAACCGGATCAGATCGAAAGAAGACGTTTTAAACGTACTCGTTGGATTTCATGCCGCATATCCCCTGTGAAAACTTCATACCTTTTTCAAGGGAAGGGGGTATATACGTGCTCAGTGTTTCGCAATTAGATGAAATGAGCCGGCTAAGTATAAATGATGCGGACAGGGCAACTTTAGTCGATATCGCGGCTATAGAAATCGACTCTGCGCAATCCGTAGAACAGCGCGTTGAGAGTTTTTTAGAGCGCGTAAAAAACCCTTATTTGTTTATGTGCGGCGATACAGCAGTTCGTATAGTATTTGACTCAGAAGGAAAAGACCTCGACTATCTGCTTAAAAACTATTTCATAAACCGCAAGTCGCGCTAACCCTATAGATAACAGTGTGTTATAATGATAGCGTGATTCTTGAGGGAAGGAGGAAAAATGGCACGGATAAGAAAAAAACATGATGTATTGGCTATACCTGCCGTCCAATGGAAAGTCGCACTGTATATACGATTATCTCGTGAGGACGGCTACGATGAAAGCTGTAGCGTAGTGAACCAAAGAAAAAGGCTGACGGCATACCTTGAAAACCTCATGCTTGAAGAAAACGCGGAGCTTGCAGATTATTATGTGGACGATGGCTATACGGGTACTGACAGCGACAGGGATGATTTTCAGCGCATGCTAAACGACATCGATGTAAGTGTTGTGAACTGCGTCATTGTCAAAGACTTGTCGCGACTGAGTCGCAACGATTGGGAATGTAAGCGATATCTACAGCAGTTGTTTGTAGTGAAAAACGTTCGTTTTATCTCACTTGACCTTCCAAAGCTAGACAGCTATAAGAATCCTGACGCTGTTTATGACCTAGCCTTTGTTATGCAGAGTATGTACAATGAAAACCATTGCAGGGAAACTTCTGTTAAAGTACGGGGAACATTTGATATGAAACGAAAAAACGGCGAATTCATAGGAGCTTTTCCACCGTATGGATACCTAAAAGACCCAGCCGACAAGCATCGCTTCATCGTCGATCATGATGCTGCTTCCATAGTAAAGGATATCTTCCACTGGTTTGTCCGCGATGGCATGAGCAAAAATGGGATCGTTAGAAAGCTGATAGGGTTGGGAATACCTTGCCCGTCGGCATACAAGCGGCAAGGCGGCATGAATTATCTTAATCCCAAGACAAAAAACCATCAACCGCTATGGTCTGCCCGAAGCATAACAACCATATTGGAGAACCAAATGTATTTGGGCCATATGGTGCAAGGTAAACAGAAGAGGAAAAGCTATAAAATTCACATGCGCATTACAATGCCGGAGAGAGATTGGTTTATAGTGAAGAACATGCACGAACCACTTATCGACCAAGAGACCTTTGATAAAGCACAGGAGCTTATGCTGCGTGATACAAGAACCGCGCCAGCGCAAGGCACATTATACCCTTTCTCTGGCTTTTTGAGATGTGCGGATTGCGGCAAGGCGATGGTACGCAGAACGTCAAAAAACCTTGTATATTACGCCTGTCAAACGTATTTGAACACAAAAGAATGTACCTCCCGGCACACCATCAGGCATGAAAAGCTGGAATACGCCGTTTTAACGGCTATACAGAAGCAGATTGCATTACTTGACGATATGATACAATTGCTGAACGAAATAAACGCCGCGCCTGCACAGCGTACAAACTCCAATCGGTTAAACGCCGCGCTAAAACTCCGTAGGCAGGAACTTGAAAAGATCACCGCGTTACGAACTGGGCTTTATATTGATTGGAAAAACGACGATTTAACCCGCGAGGAATACCACAGTATGAAAAAAGAGTTTGAGGAAAAGGAACAACGGCTTAAGCAGGACATTGCGAATCTGGAAGAAGAGAGCCAAGACTTCGCACAGGGCGTATCATCCAGCGATCCTTATTTTGCCATGTTCCAAAAGCACCGGGGTATCCAAAGCATTGACCGGGGCATTATCGTTGAACTCGTTAAAAAAATTATTATTCATGAGAGCGGCGACCTGACGATAGAGTTCAACTTTACCGACAAATGCAGGCGTGTAATTGAGTTCATCGCAAACAATCACAAGGAGCTTACCGTCGTAGAAAATATCAGTTAAATAAGCAGCTCAAAGGATTCGAACTTCTCAATAATCAGAATTGTTGACATATAATACATGCACACACGGGCGCGACAGGCCCTCAAGGTCCGGCGGGCCCAGCCGGAGGAGGCGGCGGAACGGGTGGATCCGGCTTATACTTTGACGTGAATCCGGGCTATAATGGGTCGGGGAACGGTGCGAGCGTATTTAACGGCAAGTCGCTGTACTTCGCGACGAGAACGCCCAAGCAGATAAAGGTTGAAGTCGGTCAGGCGGCGACAGGGAGTATGGTCGTTTATATCGACGCCGCTCCGCCAACGGCGGGCGAGCCCGTCGCGCTGTCCGCGGCCCAGTACGGCATGAACAACAAGGATACCGCGCCGTACGCAAAGGGCGCTGCGCTCCCATATTTCACAATGATCAACCAGCCCGCCGACGGCAGCATACAGATGGCGGATCGCTCCTTGAGCATCAAAAACTCCGGCAACTATCTGATCAACTACAGCGTAACCACCAACGGGACGAAGGGCGTTCCGAACCTCCAGGCGGTCGTCGAGGACGCCAATGGAACCAGAACCATAGAATTGATCAACGTTATGCCGCAAGGCATGACCAGCGGCTCGCTCGTACTGCCTATCACGACGGACGGCAAGACGAACGCGAAGGTGACGATCAAAGTATCCGGTCAGGACGGGTCGTCGATTACGATTCCGACAAACCCGCCGAACGGACAGCTTTCAATTACAAAGATCGCGTAGCGGAAAACAGAGCGGGGAGCTTCCAAATGAGGAGCTCCCCGTTTTGGCGTTAGTCTGCTGAAAGAAGGAGTAGTCAGTAAATATTATCCATATATCGATCTAATCGCACGCATGGTTGCAAAATTACAGCCTCTTCATATATAATATAACAGGTAATTTGTATTCGTTAAAATTTTAACATATATGGAGGNNTACAATTTCGCGGCCGGCCCGGCAGTTTTGCCGGAGGAAGTACTGAAAAAGGCGCAAAGTGAGCTTTTGGAGTATGGGAACGACGGCATGTCCGTTATGGAGATGAGCCATCGATCCAAGATGTACGAGGCGATCATAAACGCCGCGGAGCAATCGCTCCGGCGCTTGCTGAGCATCCCCGACTCGTACCGCGTACTGTTTTTACAGGGCGGCGCTTCGCTTCAATTCGCCATGGTTCCGATGAATCTGATGAAAAACGGCAAGGCCGATTACGTCGTAACGGGTTCCTTCGCGAAAAAAGCGGCGGAAGAGGCGGCGAAATACGGAGAAGCGCGTATCGTCGCGAGCGGAAAGGCCGAAAATTTTACACAAATCCCGGCGCTTACGCCCGAAATGTTCGATCAAGACGCGTCCTACGCCCATATAACGACCAACAACACGATTTTTGGCACGCGCTATACCAAGCTTCCGGATACCGGGAAAGTGCCTCTCGTGGCTGACTGGTCTTCAAATATTCTTTCCAGCGCGGACGAGACGCTCGACATAACCCGCTACGGCCTTATTTACGCGGGCGCGCAAAAGAATATCGGCCCGGCGGGGCTGACGCTCGTAATCGCTAAGGATGAGCTTTTAACGGGCCCGATCGCGCCATACGTCCCGTCCATGATGGATTACAGGCTCATGGCCGACAACGATTCCATGTACAATACGCCGCCGACGTACGCCATCTACATGGCGGGGCTCGTATTCGAATACCTGGAGAGCATAGGCGGCGTAAAGGCCATGCAAAAGCGCAACGAGGAAAAGGCGCAATTACTCTACGACTACCTCGATGAAACGGCGTTCTTCAAGGGTACGGTTTCAAAGGAATCCCGCTCGCTGATGAACGTGACGTTCGTATTGCCGAGCGAGGATATGACGGGCAAGTTCGTAAAGGAAGCCGC
>DBDD01000077.1:5017-5205 GCA_002293365.1 Christensenella sp. UBA941
GCGAGCATCTACAACGCCATGCCTTACGAAGGCGTAAAAGCGCTTGTGGATTTCATGAAAAAATTTGAGTTGGAGAATAAATAGGGAGACACTATGAAAAGCATCAAAACGCTAAACGCGATTTCCGATATAATCTACGAAACGCTGGACGCGTCCTACGCGAACGTAGGCGCGAACGAAGCCGACCC
>DBDD01000077.1:5229-8412 GCA_002293365.1 Christensenella sp. UBA941
CGCGCGGGCGCGGGCGTAAACAACATCCCGCTGGAGCGCTGCACCGACGCGGGCGTCGTCGTATTCAATACGCCCGGCGCGAACGCGAACGCCGTTAAAGAGTTGGTGTTCGGCGCGATGAGCATAGCCGCGCGCAACATATCCGACGGCATAGAATGGGCCAAGACGCTCAAAGGCAAGGGCGCGGACGTTCCCGCGCTCGTGGAAAAGGGCAAGGCCCAGTTCGTCGGCCCGGAGTTGAAGGGCAAGACAATCGCCGTTTTGGGCCTCGGAGCGATAGGCGTTATGGTCGCAAACAACGCGTATGCCGTAGGGATGAAGGTTATTGGCTACGATCCGTTCATTTCCGTCGAGCACGCGTGGGGGCTTTCCCGCGCGATAGAGCGCGTATATACGCTCGAAGAGGTTATGAAGCAATCCGACTATATCTCGATTCATATACCGCTTATGGACAAAACGCGCGGCATGCTGAACGAGGCGCTTTTAAAGCTCGCGAAGCCGAATTTGATCATATTAAACTTCGCGCGCGGCGAATTGGTCGAGACGCAGGCTGTATTAGAAGCTTTAGCGGAAAAGCGTATCAGGAAATACGTTACGGACTTTCCGACGGAAGAATTGCTTGGCGGCGAGGGCGTTATCTGCATTCCGCATCTGGGCGCTTCCACGCCGGAATCGGAGGAAAACTGCGCGCAAATGGCCGCGCATCAGCTGCGCGACTATCTTGAAAACGGCAATATTGTGAATTCGGTCAATCTGCCGTCGGCCTCGATGCCGCGCTCCGGGGCGATGCGCATAGCGATCATCCACAAGAACAAGTCGAACATGGTCGGCCAAATCGCGGCGGTCTTGGCGGATAAGGGCGCGAATATCGCGAACATGGTCAATTCCAGCCGGGGCGAAATCGCCTATACGATGCTCGACCTCGACGATAAGACGAACGGCGACGTTTTCCAAAGGCTGTCGGATATCGACGGCGTCGTGCGTGTAACAACGTTTGAGTAACGAACCCAATCATCTATTGAATGCTCCGTCGGCGAAGCCGGCGGAGCATTATTAATAACAAACCCGCATTTCCCGGCGCAGCCGGGAAATACGGGTTTTGCGATAAGCGGTCGGGCATGGAAGCCCGACCCTACATCGTAATTGCATATCGTAGGGGCGGGGTTCCATCCCCGCCCGTGACCCCAAAAACAGGCATGCATGAATGTCACGGGCGAACACAGTTCGCCCCTACAGGATTTTTACGTTGGGGTCACGGACGCGCAATGCGCGCCCCTACAGGATTAGAATGACATTTATTTCGTCCATTCAAATCGAATCCTAAGCCGCCGCCTAGCATCTTCAATATCCGGCTTCGAGCCTTGCGATAGGCGGATATAGTCCCGGTTCAGATTCAGCGCGAAGACTATTGAGGCGCACGTTCCCTGTAGCAGCCAGTACGACCCGGAGGCGTTTATGAACATCGCGTGCCCGCCGGATAGCAGCAAGCCGAAGTTGCCCAGTATACCGACGCCGCTCATTATTGCCATCAGCATCGACGCGCCGAACGAGACTATGGAAGATAGCCTGTCTTTTAGTTTTAGCGAAAGATAGAGCATACGCCAGACGACTAGCGCGTTCAGCGCTATGGCGAGATACGCGGGGAGCTTGCCCGCAGTTGCCGCCAAGAGGGCAAGCTGCGCCTCATCGAAGCGGGTCAGTGAACTCGCGACATACGGCTTGAGCGTCGCCGCGCCGAGCCACTCGAAGCCTCTCCACGCTTCGCGTATTACGTGCGGATAATAACCGACGCCTAAGGGATCTAACGCCCAAGGATTGAACAGCGCGGTAAGCCGAACCACACGATAAGGCCCTTGTATAGCAATTAAATAGCCCAGTAACAGGCCGATTCCAAACATCCCCCATACGAACGCCCTCGGCATTTTTGAGCGGCAATACACCGCCAACATGCTGAAGCCGAACATGACGAGTATCGCAAAATGCGGCATGGCAAGAATTGCAAGGCATGGAATTGCCGTAAGCGCGAGAATACGCAGAATCGTCAGCGGACGCTTTACGTCTCGCCCGTCGCCGAGCATCGCGCCCATGCCGCATATACACAAGAACATGCCGATGAATTCGGCGGGCAGCGAGCGCCGTGCACCGTTGATCACCCGCGTGAATAAGGGCATCGGCACCAATACCAGCGCCAGCACGCCCGCAAGGAAGATATACAGGCCGTGTTTTTGTAGCAAATTTCGCACATCGATGAGAGCGAACGCCGCGCCGAGAGCCAATACGCCAAGCGCGTATAGAATCCATTCGCCGAACGGAACGACCCACAGCGCCAAAGCCATAAGCAACCCTACGCCAATGAGCAAAATCGCATCCACGCGCGGCTTGTATAGCCCGTTTAATCGCGAACCCGCCTCCTCCGGCGAGCCCATAGCGGCGATTGCGGCTTCGTCGCATCCGAGTTCTTCGCTCGATTCGGCCAGATGCGCCTCCAGCTCTTCTTTCACGAGCGGGCGCACTTTTTTCCATTTCAGCTTTGCCAAGACCTTTTCCGTGTACTCCGAGAAGCGTTCAGGCATATTGCGCGCCTCCCAACACGAGATCGACTGCGCGCTTGGCGCGTTCCCACTCGCCTTGCAGCGAGGCGAGCTGCTTTTGGCCGCTTTGCGTAATCCGATAGACGCGCTTGCGCCGCCCCTCGCCCTGCCACGACGCCTCGACGAGTCCTTCGTATTCCAGGGCGTGCAATATCGGGTAGAGCGTGCCCTCCTTCATGTCGAAAAGGCCGCCCGACTTTTCGCGCAGCTTTTGAATGAGCGCGTAGCCGTGCAGCGCCTCGCCGCTGAGCGTGCGCAGGACGAGCATGCCCGCCGTACCCTTAACCAATTCTTTCGCGTTGATACCAATCACTCCTATGCATAGAATTACGATGCTAAGATTATCTATGTATAAGTGTAATGGTAAATCGTTTGATTGTCAAGCGCTGAGTGTAGAAAATGTAGGGGACGGCCTCCGGACGTCCCGCGTTCGATTGTTCGCGGGGCGTCGAGGACGCCGCCCCCTACAAAATATCTATTCCGCCGAATCCAAAAACACTTCCAACTGCCACCGGGATACGCCGATTCCCTCGACCGAGTCGAGCCTCCTCCTGTCCATGCGGTAGGCCGGCACGGCCCAAACGCCGGAGCG
>DBDD01000146.1:0-3415 GCA_002293365.1 Christensenella sp. UBA941
CGAAATTGTAGGGGCGAACTGTGTTCGCCCGCGATCCAAAACAGTCATTCACGACCCAAATGTGTAGGGGCGGCCCTGCGTGGCCGCCCTTGTGCGTTTCCGATCCTGACACGGGATGCCACATAGGGCAACCCCTAAATTGTTGGTACGGATTTTCACGGGCGAACACAGTTCGCCCCTACAGCAACCGTTTGAGGAAAAAAATGAGACTATTCGATACCCACGCGCATCTTCAGGACACGCGCTTCGACGACGACCGCGAAGCGGTCGCCGCGCGTATTACTAAAGACGGCGGGCTGGTCATGGACTGCGCATGCAGCGTAGCGGGAGCGGCGCAGGTTACGGCGTTTGCCGAATCGCACGAGGGCGTATATTGCGCCGTCGGTATCCACCCGCACGACGCGGACACGTTTACCTCCGGCAGCATTCAAGCCTTGAGGGAACTTGCTAAAAAGCCCAAGGCGCTCGCCATTGGCGAAATCGGCCTGGACTATCACTACGATCTTTCGCCCCGCGATGTTCAAAAAGAGGTCTTCGCGGCGCAGCTCGCGCTCGCCCGTGAAATCGGCTTGCCCGTAATAGTACACGACCGCGAGGCGCATCAGGACACGCTCGACATCATCCGCGCCGAAGGCCGCGGGCGGCTGCCTGGCGTTATGCACTGCTTCAGCGGAAGCTGGGAGTCGGCTAAAATATATCTCGATTTGGGGTTTTATATCTCGTTCTCGGGAACGGTAACATTTTCAAACGCGCGAAAAACAGCCGAGATCGCCTCCCGGCTGCCGCTAGATCGCCTATTGATCGAAACCGACTGCCCTTATCTAGCGCCGGTTCCATTTCGCGGAAAGCGCAACGAACCGTCGTTCGTACGCCTCGTCGCGGAGAAAATCGCTACGCTTCGCGGTACGACAACAGAAGCCGTGGCGAATGCCGCGTTTGAAAATGGCCAGAGGCTATTTGGAGCTAGCTAAATTTCGCTAACTTCCTTTTTACAGGCCTGGCAGATGTTCTTACCCTTGAAGTATACGACGTTTTCCATGTTATTGCAGAAAATACATGAGGGTTGATACTTCTTCAGGATAATGTTTTCGCTGTCTACGAAAATTTCTATGGGATCCTTTACTTCGATACCCATAGTCCTGCGCAGCTCGATGGGGATAACCACACGCCCGAGCTCGTCCACTTTGCGCACGATACCTGTCGACTTCATGTTGGGTCACTCGCCTTCCAGTGAATTTAGAATACTTTTTCTGTCGGAATATGTGATATCATAACAAGAATTTCGCCGTTCGTCAACAAATATCGTATACAGTTTATGATTATTATGTAATTGCATACAGATATTCACATCATCGGCGAAAAACGGGCATATTTTTATATCGGTGATTTAGATTGATGAGTAAGATTTGGAGCGCCCTCTTCATTATTGGGGTGCTGGTTTCTCTTATCGGCGGGCACGGCGGAGAGATTATGGGAACGCTTACGGAATCTGCCGGCTCCGCCGTGACGCTCTGCCTGACGCTCGCGGGCGCGTACGTGCTTTGGCTTGGGTTAATGGGCATAGCGGAGCGCTCGGGGTTGACGCAATCTTTAGCGAAAAAGCTGCGGCCCATATTGCGCTTCTTGTTCCCCGGCGTGCCGGACGGCCACGCGGCGCAGGCCCTGATTTCTATGAATCTTTCGGCGAATATACTCGGCATGGGCAACGCGGCGACGCCATTCGGCCTTGAAGCCATGCAGGAGATGCAAAAGCTCAATAGAGCGCCGAAAAGGGCCACGAACGCTATGTGCATGCTCCTAATCGTCAACGCTTCGAGTATCCAGCTCGTGCCGACGACGGTTATATCCCTTCGTGCGGCGGCCGGGGCCGCGAATCCGGCGGACATCGTACCCGCGACCATCGCCGCGACGTTCGTGACGACGCTGGTAGCCATCGTTATCGGCAAGGTTTTGGAGAAATATTCATGAGCGCGGTCACGCTTATCGGCGCGCTGCTCGTGCCTGCGCTGATCGTCCTGGTAGTAGTCCACGGGCTTATTAAGGGCGTGGACGTCTATCAGGCGTTCATAGACGGCGCGAAGCGCGCGCTGCCGACTGTCGCGCGCGTTTTGCCGTATATCGCGGCCATAACAATTGCCGTGGGCATATTCCGCGCGTCCGGCGCGCTGGACGCGGTTTTGAGCGTTGTCGCCCCGCCCTTCGAGGCGCTGGGCATCCCGCGCGAGGTATTGCCGCTGGAACTGCTGCGCCCGTTTTCCGGCAGCGCCTCGAACGCATTGCTCCAGGACGTCTTCATGCAGTATGGCCCGGATTCGGACGTAGGGAGGCTCGCGTCGGTGCTAATGGGCTCGTCCGAGACGCTCTTTTATACCGTCGCGCTTTATTTCGGTTCCGTGGGGGTTACGAAGACGCGCCATACTATAAGCGCGTCGCTTATAGCGGAATTCTTCAGCGTGATCCTTATCGTGAACTTTGTTAAGTACTTCTTTTGATTGTGACTAATGCCATTTTGCGGTATACTAATCATGAAATATTACATAAGGGTCGCAGCTTCGCGATAGCGGATTGGAGGATTGGATATGTCCGAATTTATTCTTAACACCAGAACATTACCCGAACCGTTGTATCAACTAATACGGACGGAGCAAGTTACTGTTAAGGAAGTAGATGGCGTAATACATCTCATGCCGCTAAAGGAGAAATTTGACAGCACGTTTGGGCTTTGCGGTATGTTCAAGGGATCACAAGAAATGACTGTAGATAAGTTTTTAGAAAGAAAGCGTATGGACAAGGAGCTTGAGCTATGAACAAATATGTTCTGGACGCATGTGCGCTCGTGGCTCTCTTGCAAGGTGAAGCGGGCGCAGATAGGGTAACTTTGATTTTTGACGCCGCCTATAAAAAGGCGGCGTCCATAGTTATGCACAAAGTAAATCTGCTAGAGGTCTACTACGATGTTTGCCGCAGCCACGGCAAGAAAAACGCCCACATTATGCTGGCCAGTCTGCGAAAAAGCCCTGTTTCGATAAATTCCGAAATCAGCGACGATATCTTTATAGAGGCCGGACGATTGAAGGCTACATACAGGATTTCTCTTGCCGATTCAATCGCATTGGCTCAAACCGTGATTTGGGGCGGAGAATTACTTACGTCTGACCATCATGAATTTGACGAGATCGAGAAAAAAGAAAATATCAGCTTTCATTGGATTCGATAGGCGCTTGGTACTCGTCAACTTTGTTAAGTACTTCTTTTAATATCCATTGGCAATATATGGCTTGGAATGTTCAATACATAAAAATCAAAGAAAACAGTTGCATTTTTGCTCGGATAAGCTTATAATAATCGCTGAAAACTCGTGTTCGGGTCTGTGGTTGAAAATCGAGGCCAGTCGCAGGCGAAACGATCCACGTAA
>DBDD01000146.1:3487-7504 GCA_002293365.1 Christensenella sp. UBA941
CTCAATTCTTTGCTCCTGTCTTTACGCAAAAGTCTTAGCTCCTAATCCTGAGAGGAACGTTAGTGGGAAGGCGAACGCCTTATGAGCGAAGTTCCCTGTCGGCGGGTGTGGGGGCAAAGACCAGGTCAGCCGGATATGAGTCAATACCATCAATCGAAACGAGGGAAAAGAAAACATGTATCAAGACAAAGCGTTGATTTGCAAGGACTGTGGCGCGGAATTCATCTTCACCGTCGGTGAGCAGGAATTCTATGCCGAAAAGGGCTTCCAGAACGAACCGGTCCGCTGCAAAAACTGCCGTGGCCAGCGCAAGAGCGCGCGCAATAGCGGCGAACGCGAAATGTACGACGCGGTCTGCGCGCAGTGCGGCGCGCCGACGAAGATCCCGTTCATTCCCAAGAATGACAGGCCGATTTACTGCAGCGCGTGCTTCCAAGCTCACAGGTAACTTAACCTCGTTTTGAGCCCATGAACACAAAGAACGGCGGGATAAAGCCCGCCGTTTTTTTGCGGCTTAACTGCGCCGTCGCTTACCTTGTATGAAAACCATACTATTAACAACTGTTAACATTTCATATAATAAAATCTAGCGTTTTATCGTTCACTATTCTATGTTTTATAATGTTTTTTGCCTCATATACGTATTTATTTTGTATTTGTTTTGTAAAACCGCTTGACCTGACAATTATGACAAGACTATTATGTTTATGGCTGCTATGTTATGGCAAAAGACGTTTTAAAATTGCACGATTGAGGACAACCGGGGTGTATGGCAATAAATATGATGCCAAACAATTTGATAAACGTATCTTCAACCGCCCGCATTTATGCCGCGCACGGTTTTCGCGCGCATAATACCGGCGGATTAAATGTATGGAGGCAATCTATGTTCATTCGAAATTGGAAAGTCCGGACAAAAATTCTCGGCGGATTAAGCGCCGTGCTCGTTTTAATGCTCGCGATATCCGCGTCATTTTTCATGCTCCTGATAAATGCCAGCGACACCGGCGTCACGGTGATAACCTCGACCTCGGGCGCGGAGGAAATGCTGCTGAGAACCAGCGTCGAGGTTATGAATATGCGCCGGCTTACGGGCATGATTCACGCTTTCAACGGCGACGAGGAGCTGATAAACGGTTATCAGCGCGATTTTGAGGCTTCGTACGCCGCCGCAAACGGTTACCTGGACGCGCTCGCGGCGTCCGCTGCCTCCGCGGATACGATTACGGACGCGGAAAGGGCTAATGTGGCGGCTTCCACGGCCGCGATGAAAGACCTGCTGAACCAATACAAGACGCTGCTATTTGACGTCAACGTGGAAAGCGCGAAGCGCTCGGACGTCGCGGCGCTTGCCGCCTCGAACGCGCAGTACGGGGCGCTTATCACGTCGGTGAGCGAGAGCGTGAATACGCTGCTTACGGAAGCGCAAGCGTCCAAGGCCGCGGGTATAGCGGCCGCGCAAAGCATGGTCGATTCTTTGCTTACCGCTTTTATAATAGCCATGGCTATAATAACGCCTCTCTCGTTTCTGCTTGCTCTCTATATTGCCCGCATGATGTACAAGCCTTTGGAGGTCTTGATCGCCTTTATGAAGAAAGCGGGCGAAAGCGGCAACATTACGCCCAGCCAGGCGGATACGGAGAATATCAGGAAATTCAGCCAGGCCAAGGATGAGATTGGCCAGACTATCGGGGCGACGGCCGTCTTTATGACGCGCATTACAGATATAAGCAAGATTCTCGGCACACTCGCCGGCGGCGATTTGACGACAGAAATCACGCCTTTGTCCGATAAGGACGTATTGGGGCTCGCTCTGCAAAAGGTGACAACCAGCCTCAATACTATGTTTGATGAGATTAATATCTCATCGACACAGGTTTCGGCGGGCTCTAGCCAGGTCGCAAACGGGGCGCAAGCGCTAGCGGCGGGCTCTACGGAGCAGGCCGCGTCTGTCGAGCAGCTTTCGAGCTCCATTACCGAGGTCGCGGAGCGAACGAAGGATAACTCGCTTAAGGCCGAACAAGCCGCCAAGCTTGCCAGCGCGATCAAAGGCGACGCTCAAAAGGGCAGCGGCCAGATGGACGATATGATACAGTCTGTGAAAGCTATCAATGAGGCAAGCCAGTCGATCTCAAAGGTCATAAAGACGATAGACGACATAGCTTTCCAGACAAATATCCTCGCGCTGAACGCGGCAGTTGAAGCGGCGCGGGCCGGGCAGCACGGCAAGGGTTTCGCCGTAGTGGCGGAAGAAGTACGAAACCTCGCGGCCAAAAGCGCGGAAGCGGCAAAGGATACGGAAAGCTTAATCGCCGATTCGATGCAAAAAGCGGAGCGGGGCGTCAAAATCGCGGGTGAGACGGCGGCAAGCCTATCGGATATCGTTAAAGGTATCAACGAGTCGTCAACGCTGATGACGGAGATTGCGCGCGCTTCCGAGGAGCAGTCGACGAGCATCTCTCAGATAAACGCCGGCATCGGCCAAGTCGCGAAGGTGGTACAGCAGAACAGCGCGACGGCCGAGGAATCCGCCGCCGCCTCGCAAGAGATGTCGAGCCAGTCCGCTATGCTGCGGGAGCTGATATCGCAGTTTAAGCTAAAGGAAAGCGCGGAACCGCCGCAAAGCTTCGCGCCGCGCGTAAAGCGTTTGCAGGAGGATTCCGAGTATACCGGGCTAATAGGCCCGGACGAGGATATTGAAATAAGCTTGGCTTGATCGTCTTTGCTATGAATATTTGTAGGGGCGGACTGTGTTCGCCAGTGCACAACCTGTAGGGACGCCATATATGGCGTCCGGGATAAAATGAAGGAGCCGAAAATGAAGAATTGGAAGATTCGCACAAAAATTCAGGTTGGCTTTTTGGTGGTTATAGTCATCGGCCTTATTCTCGGCGCGGCAGGTTATATATCCACACAAATGCTCACCGGTATGACTGACGAGCTGAGCGCGCTGCAGGAAAGCGGCAACAGCGTAAACACAGTTTTAAACGCGCACTACATATGGCGGCAAGGCATAACGGAAACAGGATACGCGCGTAGGGAATTCACCGGCTCGCTGGATCCAAACGCATGCGCGCTGGGCCAATGGAAGAACTCGGACGCCGCGAAGAGCATCACAGACCCGGCGCTTCTGTCGCTCATAGAACAAATCGACGAGCCGCATAATCTTATTCACACGGAAGCCGCGTCGGTCGTAGAGAGCGTCCAGACGGGGAATATGGAGGCCGCGTCGGCGCAGCTCGGGATTATCCTTCCGGAAACGCAAGAGGTCATAAGCGGCCTTACGGCCATGCAGGAGCGCTTTGCCGAACTGGCCGAGGAAAAGAGCCTAGAGATCACACAGGTCGGCAACGCCCTAAACCTAGCGCTCATCATTTTAGCCGGCGTGTCGCTCGGAGTGGGAGCGATACTCGCCGTATATATCATCAGGCTCATTGCAAATCCGATAGCCCCATTTACAGCGTTTCTGCGCAAGGCGGGCACAACGGGCGACATGACGCTCTCGCCAAGCGATACGAGGCAGATCGGCGAATACGGGCAGCGCAAGGACGAAATCGGGCAGATGATCACCGCTTTTACAACCTTCCTCGCGCGCATCTCCGAGATAGAGCATATCCTCGCGGACGTCGCGGACGGCGACCTAACCGCGAAGCTTTCGCTGCTGTCTGAAGAGGACTCTATGGGGCGCTCTCTAAGAGGCATGATTCAAAATCTCCAAAATATGCTCTCGGAGATCAACGCATCCTCCTCTCAAGTCAACGTCGGCTCCAATCAGCTTGCCCATGGCGCGCAAGCGCTCGCGGCGGGTTCGACGCAGCAAGCGGCTTCCATACAGGAGCTGTCCGCCGCTTTGGCCGACATCGCTCAAAAGACAAAGGATAACGCGGATAAAGCCGAAAAGGCCTCGCACCTGGCGGACTCGATCAAAAACGTCGCAGGAAAGGGCAACGCCCAGATGGACGGCATGATACAGTCGGTCAAGGAAATCAACGAAGCGAGCCAGTCCATAAGCAAGGT
>DBDD01000188.1 GCA_002293365.1 Christensenella sp. UBA941
GCCGACAACGCCGCCCCCGCGGATACTGCCGCCGACAGCGGCGCGGCGGAAGGTTGGGATACGTCTAAGCCAAGGAAATTGGACAATCCGTACGAAACCACGAGCGACGGCAAGCGCGCTGTAAGAATTATTTATGTCATGGATCAAAACGACGAAGCCCATATGCTCGAAGATATCAAGATACGCGAGCGCATTGACGAAATTAACGCGTCGCGGAGCGATATTTTCGTAACGATGGAAAACATGGATTCTCAGGGAAGCGTAGACAAGCAGCTTGCCGACGCGGAAGCCGCCATTGCAATGCAGCCGGATGTTATCATTGTTAACGCTGTCGATACCGTCGGCTCTATCCCCGCGGTTGAAGCCGTTTGGAATGCGGGTATCTACGTTATAGACACCCGCGGCGTTGAAACCGACAAGAAGGACGTTCACTATTTCGGAATCGGCGAACCTATGGTCGGCCAAATGGTTGGGGATTTTGTCAAGCAATATCTCGACGCGAATCCGGACGTGAGCATAAACGTCGGCCTACTCGACGGCAGCCCCGTTCACCCAGAGCAAAGCAAGCGCCTTACCATCATAAAACAAATGGCGCAAGAGATGCCCGATCGGATTAATATTGTCGCGGAGCAGTTTGGCATGTGGAAGGCGGATACCGGAATGGCAGTCATGGAGGACTGGATTCAGGCGCATCCCGAAATGGATTATCTTATTTCGTGCAGCGATGAAATGACCGTTGGATGTATCAACGCAATGCGCGCAGCGAACGTATTTGATAAATTTAAGATCGTTAGCGTTAACGGCTCCATGAGCGGGCTTACGATGGTTCGCGACAATGAGATCGAGTGTACCGTGGGCTTTGACCGCAAGATTTCCATGGGCAGAATGATCGACGCGGCGGTCGGGCTTATCGACCAGAGTCTGGAAGATAAAATTTTCGACGTCTCCGACGAGAGTACCGTGCTTATTACCCCGGACAATCTCGTTTCCTATATGGAGCGGGCGGAACTTACTTTCGACGACTGATATATAAAAACAACGTTCAAACGGAGCCCCCGCCCGCAGCAAAGCTGCGGGGGCTCCGCTATATATTTAAGCGCAAGGCTCTTATTCAAGAAAACCGAAGGAAGCGCGGCCGGCTTGGCGTTTGCGGCAAAACGCCGGCAATAAAACCGGTTGCTATTGAAAAGCGGGGGAAACGCAATGGGGCAAACGAATATACTCTTGATGGAGGGTATAAAGAAATATTTCGGCGGCGTCCGCGCGCTCGATGGCGTCCATTTCGAGTTGAATACCGGGGAAATACACGCGCTTGTCGGAGAAAACGGCGCCGGAAAAACAACTCTTATGAATGTTTTATTGGGAAGCAGTATAAAAGACGCCGGACGGATCGTTTTCAAAGGCAAGGAGATCAACTTCAAAAGCCCCGCCGACGCACTTGCCAGCGGAATATCCATGATTCATCAGGAAATTCGCCTTATACAGCAAGTGTCCGTTGCGGAGAATATTTGGCTTGGACGAGAAAAGAAGTTCTCTAAGTTTAAAGTTATTAGATATAAGCTGCGCTTGGAGGCCACCAGGGCTTTACTAAAGGAGCTGGGCTTAGAACAGATAGACCCGCTAAAGCGGGTGAACGACCTGAGCGTTGCGCAGATGCAATTGGTGGAGCTTGCGCGCGCCGTCTCCTACGACTCCGACATCATCATCATGGACGAGCCGACCAGCGCGCTGACAACCACGGAGATCGAGCAGCTATACAAAATCGTTAGGAATCTATCGAAAAAAGGTACGGCAGTTATCTTCATATCGCACAAATTAGATGAAATTCTTTCGCTTTGCGATAAAGTTACCGTAATGCGCGACGGACATACCATTTCGACATTCCCTTGCGGCGAGGTGACGCAGCCGGAATTAATCCGACTGATAGTGGGCCGGAATATAGACAACGCGTACGTTAAAAGCGCGCGCGCCGCCGAAAATACCGGCGAGCCTGTGCTTGAAGTGAAAAACCTATGCCGTACAGGCGTCTTCGAGGATATCAGCTTTTCGGTAAGGCCGGGCGAAGTTCTGGGGTTTTCGGGCTTGATGGGCGCAGGGCGAAGCGAGATTATGCGCGCTATTTTCGGCATAGACGCGCACACGTCAGGTACGATAATCATGAACGGAAAGACGCTCGGCATATCAAAGCCTAGGGACGCTGTATTGGCCGGGATGGCGATGGTCACGGAGGATCGGCTTAGAATGGGCGTCTTGCACTCGCTACCCGTATTGTTTAATACGACGATCGCTGCATTTAAATCCTTTTGCACCATGCTGGGCCTTATTAAAACACAGCGAGAGATGCAGGCTTTCCGAGATATTGTCGAGTCGATATCCGTGAAATACCATAGCCCCTATCAAAAGGCGAACCAGCTTAGCGGAGGCAATCAGCAAAAGATTGTTATTGCGCGCTGGCTGCTGTGCAAGCCGGATTTGCTGATTCTTGACGAACCGACGAGGGGTATCGACGTCGGAGCAAAATCGGAGATATATAAGCTGATCGACCAGCTTGCCCAAGAAGGGATGGCCATAATATTGGTATCCTCCGACATGCCGGAAATATTAGGCCTTGCCGACAGAGTTATTGTTATACGCAACGGACGGATCGTATACGAATGCCTGCACGAGGAAGCCAACCAAGAGACTATCATGTCTCACGCATTTTACGGATGATGAAGGTGACTTATGGAAAACAGTAAACGAAACGCTTTATCAGTGGCTAGGATTGAATCGCTTTTGCTCAACAACAAGGCTTTGCTGATTACTATTGTTCTTGGCGCGATATTATCTTTTTCCACGCCCGTATTTTTAACGCAAACAAACATTCTAAATGTTTTGCGTCAAGTTTGCGTTAGCACGATAGTGGCGGTAGGATTTTCATTGCTTCTGGGCTCGGGAAACATCGACCTGTCCGTAGGCAGTATTCTAGGCCTTGTCGGTATTATCATGGGCGAACTCATGCTATTGAAGGTACCGACGCCGCTGCTGATTATTATCGGCATTCTTTCGGGCATCGCGTGCGGCTTGATTAATTCGGCAATGATCATAACGTTTACTTTACCGCCGTTTATTGTTACGCTTGCCACTTCACAGATCTTTCGCGGTATTGGCTACGTTATAACCAACATGGGGCCGATCCTTGGATTTCCGGACGACTTCCTATTCTGGGGGCAAGGGTATATCGGGCCGATTCCCACGCCGATTTATATTATGGCGTTTATAACGCTGCTTCTCTATTTTATCGTAAATTACACGGCCTTCGGGCGCTACGCTATCGCTATGGGCGGGAACATGGAGGCGACGAGGGTCAGCGGAGTCAACGTGAACGCGGTGCGGTACGGCGTGTATGCCGTTTTGGGCGGCTGCGCGGGCGTAGCCGGCCTCATAACGACGGCACGGGTGGGCTCTTCGCAGGTTGCGGCCGGCGTTGGCATGGAAATGGACGCTATTGCGGCGGTCGTCATCGGAGGGACTTCGATGTCCGGCGGCAACTGCAAGATTTTCGGTTCGCTTCTGGGCTGCGTAATTGTGGGTATGGTCAACAATGCGCTTAATCTGCTTAGTATCGGGTCGACATGGCAGGTAATCGTCAAAGGTATTATGATTCTGTTTGCGGTTTTGTTGGATTCGGTTACTACGAAGCTGTATGCGCAGCGTGAAAAGAGGGTATAGCCTGATGGATAAAAAACTTCGCGTAGGAGTAGTGGGCGCGGGCTTTATTGGCCAGCAGCAAATGGACGCGATACGCCGCGTACCATGCGCCGCCCTTGTCGCCGCGGCAGACAGCGACATGGAAGGCTTAACGCAAAATAATGCTTGGCAGCGCGTGGATTCGCTCTATTCAGACTACCGGGAGATGATAGACGGCGCTTCGCTCGACGCGGTACATATCTGCTCGCCCAATAATCTGCATTACGAAATGTGCCGGTATGCTTTGGAGCGCGGGCTGCATGTGTTTTGCGACAAGCCCCTGACCGTGAACAGCCGGCAGAGCCAAGAACTAGCGGAATTGGCGGCGGAAAGAGGCTGCGCCAACGGCGTCAATTTTGTCTACCGCAGCAATGCCGCCATACACGAGATGCGCAGCCGCGTTTTATCCGGGGCCGCAGGCAGGACGCTGCTTGTACACGGCCACTATCTTCAGGACTGGCTGATGTACGAGGACGACTACAGCTGGCGTATGGACGAGGCGGTAAACGGCCCCTCGCGCGCCGTAGCGGATATCGGATCCCACTGGTTTGACGCCGCCCAATTTGCTACGGGAAAGAACATCACGGCCGTATACGCGATGTTGGAAACGTGTTTTCCTGTGCGCAAAAAACCGCTTCATAAAATTAATACGTTCGAAAACTCCAAGAATGCTCAAAGCACCAGCATCCCCATTACCAGCGAAGACGCCGCCGCCATTATCGTACGCTTTGAGGACAATACGCTTGGCTCTTTGCTCATATCGCAGGTAAGCGGAGGCCATAAAAACGACTTTGCGCTTTCGGTGGACTGTGAAAGATACAGCATGCGCTGGCGGCAAGAGGAAGCGGAGCGGCTATGGATATCTTCGCGCCAAGAGGGCAGCAGCCTCTTGTTTGCTAGCGGGGGCATGATGACGGACGAGGCGGAGCGCCGCTTTGCCCTACTTCCGGAGGGGCACGACGGAGCGTGGAGAGACGCAATATTTAACGGGATACGCGAGTTTTATCAGTCCATTATCGAGGAACGGCATCGGAGCTGCACACAGAGCTACGCTACCTTTGAAGACGGGCTGGCGATTGTCCGCCTGGTGGAAGCCTGTATGGAAAGCAACAGAAAAAACGAATGGATTTCACTGTAAATTCAATTGTAAATTAGAAATAACTGGAGGGGTTAAGATGGCGCTAAGAGTAGGAATCCAACTGTATTCAGTACGTGAAAACATGAAGAAAGACCCTGTTGGGACTATCGGAAAAGTGGCTGAAATAGGCTACAAGTATCTTGAAACGGCAAATCTTAACGGCTTGGAGGATTTCGGAAGCGGCTTTGGAGCAACCGCCCCAAGCTTGAAAGAAAGCATATCGGAATTCGGCTCAAGCGTGATAAGCGCGCACGTATACCCTATGGACGAAAAAAACATAGACCGGGTTTTGGAATATTACGCATATCTTGATACCCGGTATATCCACTCCAAACCGGTTTACGGCACCGTAGAGGATGTGAAGAAAGAAGCCGAGGTACTAAACAAGCTGGGCCAAAAGTGCAAGGCGGCCGGAATGCAGCACATGATTCATACGGGGCTGCCGGTCTATTGTGAAGACGGGAGCTTGTGCCTTGACCGCATTATCGAGTTTACGAGCGGGGATACGGTCATGTTTGAACTGGATACCTACTGGATGCTGCGCGCGGGGCTTGATCCCATCGACGGAATAAAGAAATATGCCGAGCGCATTTTGCTTATCCATCAGAAGGACATGCCAAAGGATTTTCACGGCGTCGCCAATCTAAATACGCGGATGACGCCTGGCGATAAAGCTGTGCCGTCCTTTTTCGACGCGAACATACATTCAGACGAGTTCTGTGAGATCGGTACGGGCTGCATGGATCCGCAAACGACGATAGACGCGGCGGTGAACTATACAAAAGCCACGCATATTATCTTGGAACAGGACTTCACAAAGATGGACGAGTTCGACAGTATTCGCCTGAGCATGGAGAATCTAAAAAAATGCTCCAATCTGATTTTTGACTAATAGAGCTTTGGGTCAGGGGCGGGCTTGCGTTAATCCCCCGCCTCTTCGCTCTTGCGCAGAAAGGGATGGTCATAATAATGAATTTGGGGTTGTTGAGCGCAATTTTGCCCAATCGTACGCTTGAACAGGTAATTGATTTAGCGGCGGAAGTGGGATATGGCTGTATCGAAGTCGCGTGTTGGCCCAAAGAAGACGGCACGGAACGCCGCTATGCCGGCGTAACTCACATAGACGTGAATACCCTCGACGCGGCGCGGCGCGACGAGATACAGGCTTATTGCGCGAAAAAAAATGTTTCGATTTCAGCCATGAGCTATTATGCCAACATGCTAGATCCCGACCTCGAAAAACGCGAACGAAATACGCGGCACCTCCTTAAGCTCATTGAGGCGGCGGCCTTCATGGGAGTGGGAACCGTTTGCGCGTTTGTCGGGCGAATTGCGAACAAAACTACGAAAGACAATTTGTCGGCTTTTCAAGACGTTTGGCCCGCCATTATCGCGAAAGCGGAGCAACATGACGTTCGCATCGCTATTGAAAACTGCCCTATGCTTTTTACGGAAGACGAATGGCCCGGCGGGACAAATTTGGCGACGACTCCGGCTATTTTCCGGACGTTATTTTCCATTATTCCCAGCCCAAATTTTGGCATTAATTTCGATCCATCTCATTTCATATGGCAGCAGATGGACTATATTAAGCCGCTACATGAGTTTAAGGACAAGATATTTCATATCCATTTTAAGGACATTAAGCTAAACAAAGATAAATTGGATGAGATTGGCATTATGGGTCTGCCTCTCGACTATATGTCGCCCAAAATCCCCGGTTTGGGCGACGTGCAATGGAACCGGTTCGTCTCGGCGCTGTACGATATAGGATATAAAGGCGCAGCCTGCGTGGAAATCGAGGACAAGGCTTTTGAATCGTGTGAGGAAACGATCATAAACGCTATCGGGATTTCTTATAGGTTTATGAATTCATTCTTATGAACTATTCCGTATTATTTTTGCAGATAGATCAAACTGCCGGAGAGGAGCCAAAAATGAATACATTCAGCCTGCAAGGCAAGGTTATGGTTATTACCGGGGCTTCCCGGGGAATCGGGCGCGGGCTTGTCTCTTATTTCATACGGCAAAAGGCGAAGGTTGTGGCAATTGCGCGCAACGAGCGCCGCGCCGCCGAGCTTCGTGAAGACCTTGCCGGGAACGAAGAGGACGCAGCCGTATACGCCTTGGACGTTTGCGACGTGCCTGCGATAGAACCCGTGTTTGATAAGATCATGCGCGATTTTGGCGCTATTGATATTCTTGTGAATAATGCCGGTTTGGGCAATCCCATTCCGGCGCTAGACGTAACGCAAGCCGACTGGGACGAGATGATCAATTTGAATCTGCGCGGCGCTTTTTTCTGCTCGCAGGCGGCCGCCCGCTATATGATAAAGCGGAAAAATGGGCGCATCGTGAATATGAGCTCGCAAATATCCGTGGTAGCCAACGAAAATGAGTCCGTATATTGCGCCTCTAAGGGAGGCTTAAACCAAATGACGCGCGTGATGGCCCTTGAATGGAGCCCGTATGGCGTAACAGTCAACGCGCTGTGCCCTACTTTTACATATACCCCGGGTACCGCCGAACGCCTCGATACCCCGAGCTTCCGCGACGCCGTTTTGGCCAAAATACCGCGCGGCCGCTTGGGGACGATCGAAGACATTGGAAGCGCGATTCATTATCTTTGCGCCGATTCCTCGGACATGGTTAACGGCGCAATAATGATGTTGGACGGCGGCTGGACAATCGTATAACGCTTAATTCAACTTAGCGCGTTACTTGCCGCGGGCCGTCAATATGATAGGGGGCGAAGACGCGGCGACGGACGAGTTCATGCCGTCGGGCCGCAGCGTCTCAGTAGCGAGAACAGCCGTATTTACAATGCAGCCCGCCGCATTCTTGCATACCTTTGCGCGAATAAGTACAAGCGTCCTCGTATTGGGCGCGATATCCGGCAATATCGTGCTGCCGAGCCAAGGCTGCCACGTCGCGCCGTTATCAAGGCTGAACAGCGGGTTCTCAAGCGCCGCCGGCAAAGCGTCGGTGAGGATTGGCGTCCTTGCCACCGCCGGGCCTCTGTTGGACAAGGCGACGGTGTAGGTGATTTCGTCGCACGGCTTCGCGCAGGTTTTATCGGCGCACTTCGTTATTTTGAGGTCTGCCGTATCGATTATAATGGGATCGCCGTTAACCGGGTCGTCCGAGGTCTTTCCTGTGGTTACGTTGTCCTTGCCGTCTTTATTTAGGGTTGGCGTCGCGGTCGTCGCGCTGTTTGGGAGGCTTCCCGTAGAGCCGGCAATTACCTTGCCGGTTATTTTTATTACGGCGGTTTTTCCCGGCGGCATATCCGCTAGCGTGGTCGTTCCGCTCCAGGCCGCATAAGGGCCGCCGTCTACGCTGGACTCCAGGTTTTCCACCTTTGCGGGCGGCGTGTCGGTGATCGTCGGGGCTTTTGCCGTCCCAGGGCCATTGTTGGTTACTGTTATGGTATAGGTGATAATCTCTTTGGGGAGATAGCTCTTTTTTTCCGCGGTTTTTATAGTTTTTATGTCCGCCGTATTGATTATAACGGGATCGCCGTTAATCGGATCGTCGGAGGTCTTTCCTGTAGTTACGTTGTCTTTGCCGTCTTTATTCAGGGTTGGCGTTGTGGCCGTCGCGACGTTTGGGAGGAAGCCAGCCGCCCGCGCCCGAATTTTTCCCGAAATCTTTATAACGGCGGCTTTTCCCGACGGTATATCCGCAAGCGTAGCCGCCCCTGTCCAAGGGGAGGAAGGGCCGCCGTCCACGCTAAACCGCGGATTTTCGATTTGTGTGGGCAGCGTGTCGGTTATTTTCGGAGCCTTTGCCGCAGAGGGGCCGCCATTGGCTACGGTAATAGTATAGGTGACCGTCTCGCCGGGCAGATAGCGCTTTTTGTCCGCCGCTTTCTTGGTGGAAACGTCCGCCGTATCGATTACGTTCGGATCGCCGGGCGGCGAGTCTATCGTATTGCCGGTACCTGGATCCAATCCGCGGCCGGGGCGCGAATTCGGCGTCGGCGTCGTCGCCGTTGCGCTATTGGGCAAAATGCCCGTCGCGCGGGGGGCGACCGTACCCCTTATATGAATCTTCGCGCTTGTGTTCGCCGGTATATCGGGTAGGGTATAGGTACCCGTCCATGGCCGCCAGGTTGCGCCGTTGTCGATGCTGAACTGCGGGCTGAGCACGTTGGACGGAACCTTGTCGATCACTGTTGGGGTTGCGGCCGCCGAAGGGCCGGAGTTATACACGGTGATGATATAGGTAATCGTCTCGCCGGGCAGATGGGACTTCTTAACCGGCTCCTTTAGGGTAGTCAAGTGCGCCGAATCCACTATATCGGCCGGGGTTCTTCCCGTAGTGATATTGGTACCGCCGTCCTTGTTGGGCGTGGGCGTTGTGGTCGTCGCGGTATTGGCGAGGCTTCCCGACGCGGCTTCTTTTACATTGCCCGTTATCTTTATTACGGCGGTTTTTCCGACCGCTATATCCGGAAGCGTAGTTGCGCCGATCCATGGCGCGGAAGGGCCGCCGTCTACAGTGAACATCGGAGAATCTATCTGTTCGGGCAGCGTGTCGGTTATTTTCGGGGTTTTTGCCGCGTAGGGGCCATTGTTTGTCACGGTTATGGTATAGGTGATACTATCGCCGGGAAGGTAACTCGGCTTATCCGCGGCTTTACTCGTAATGATATCCGCGTTATCGCCGACCTTGGGGTCGCCGTTAATCGGGTCGTCGACTGTTTTGCCGGTGGTCGTATTGTCCTTGCCGTCTTTATTCAGGGTCGGCGTTGTGGTCGTCGCGCTGTTTGGGAGAAGGCCGCTCGCTCCAGATTTAATCTTTCCCGTAATCTTTATAATGGCGACCTTGCCGTTTGGCATATCCGGAAGCGCGGTTGCGCCCATCCATGGCGCGGAAGGGCCGCCGTTCACGCTGAACATGAGATTTTCGATTTGCGGGGGCGGCGCGTCTGTGATTTTTGGAGCCTTTGCCGTAGCGGGGCCGTTATTGGTTACGTTAATGGTATATGTGATAATCTCGCCAGGGAGATAAACCTTTTTGTCCGCCGATTTTTTGGTGGAGATATCCGCCGTTTCGATTACATAGGGGTCGCCGTTAATCGGGTCGTCTATAGTCTTTCCGATGGTCGTGTTGTCCTTGCCGTCTTTATTGAGGGTTGGCGTTATGGTCGTCGCGCTGTTCGGGAGGATTCCCATCGCGCGGGCTTTTAGCTTTCCCGTTATCTTTATAACGGCAGCCTTCCCGTTTGGTATATCGGGAAGCGTGGTTGCGCCCGTCCACGGCGCGGAAGGGCCGCCGTCCACGCTGAACTGTGGATTTTCCACCTGTGGGGGCAGCGCGTCTGTTATTCTTGGGGCCTTTGCCGTCGCGGGGCCATTGTTGGATACTACAATAGTATAGGTGATGGCATCGCCGGGCAGGTAGCTTTTTTTATCCGCCGACTTCCTCGTGGAGACGTCCGCGGTATCGATTATCGAGGGATCCCTGTTAATCGGATCGTCGATCGTTTTGCCGGTGGTCGTATTGTCTTTGCCGTCCTTATTGTAGGTCGGCGTTGTTACCGTTGCGCTGTTTGGGAGAACGCCCATCGCGCGGGCCTTGATCTTCCCCGTGATTTTTATGACGGAGGATTTTCCTGAAGGTATATCCGGAAGCGTGGTTGCGCCCGTCCATGGCGCGGAAGGGCCGCCGTTCACGCTGAACATGAGATTTTCTATTTGCGGGGGCGGCGCGTCTGTGATTTTTGGAGCCTTTGCCGTAGATGGGCCGTCGTTGGCTACGGTAATTGTATAGGTTATGCTTTCGCCGGGCAGGTAGCTTTTTTTGTCCGCCGACTTCTTTGTGGTAACATCCGCTGTATCTATTACTATGGGGTCGCCGTTAATCGGGTCGTCGAAGGTTTTGCCGGTGGTCGTGTTGTCTTTGCCNNGGCGTCGTGGTCGTCGCGCTGTTTGGGAGGACGCCAGTCGCTCTGGCCTTGACCTTGCCCGTAATCTTTATTGCGGAAACCTTTCCGGACGGTATATCCGGAAGCGTGGCCGCTCCGCTCCACTGCGCATAAGGGCCGCCGTCTACGCTAAACAGAGGATTTTCCACCTGTAGAGGCAGCATGTCTGTGATTCTCGGGGCTTTTGCCGCCGCGGGGCCGCTATTGGCTAAGGTAATGGTATATGTGATAGCCTCGCCGGGGAAATAGCTCTTTTTGTCCGCGGCTTTCGTGGTCTTCACATCCGCCGTATCTATTACAAACGGGTCGCCGTTAATCGGGTCGTCGACGGTTTTGCCGGTGGTCGTGTTGTCCTTGCCGTCTTTATTGAGGGTCGGCGTCGTGGTCGTCGCGCTATTCGGGAGAGTTCCCGTCGCTCGGGCCTTAACTTTACCCGTTATTCTTAAGACGATAACCTTGCCGACGGGCATATCCGGAAGAAGGATTGTTCCTGGCCACGGGTCTAGCGCGCCGCCGTCCACGCTGAAAACGGGATTTTCGATCTGCTCGTGCAGCGTGTCGGTGATTCTCGGCGACTTCGCCACGGCGGGGCCGTTGTTGACCACGGTAATGGTGTAGGTGATGTTTTCGCCGGGAAGATAGCTCTTCTTGTCCGCCGATTTCTTGGTAGAGACGTCCGCCGTATCTATTACTAGGGGGTCTCCGTTAATCGGGTCGTCGACGGTTTTTCCTGTCGTCGTATTGTCCTTGCCGTCCTTGTTGAGGGTTGGCGTCGTGGTCGTCGCGCTGTTCGGAAGCAGGCCCGTCGCGCGAGGCTTAATTTTACCCGTTATCTTTACGGCGGTAACCTTGCCGGCCGGTATATCCGGCAGCGTGGCTGTTCCTGTCCACGGGGCCTGTGCGCCGCCGTCTACGCTGAACTGCAAGTTTTCTATCTGTGGGGGCGGCGTATCGGTGACTCTCGGGGCTTTTGCCGTCGCGGGGCCATTGTTTGTAACTGTAATTGTATAGACAATAGCCTCTCCGGGAAGGTAGCTCTTTTTATCCGCCGCTTTTTTGGTGGAGACGTCAGCCCTATCGAGTATCACGGGATCGCCGTTAATCGGGTCGTCGACGGTCTTTCCTGTGGTCGTATTGTCCTTGCCGTCCTTGTTGAGGGTTGGCGTTGTGGTCGTTGCGGTGTTCGGGAGGGTTCCGGTCGCGTCGGCTCTAACCTTTCCTGTAATTCTAACGACGGCGGTTTTCCCGTTTTGCAGATCCTCAAGCGTGGCAGACCCCGTCCACGGGGCTTGCGCGCCGCCGTCCACGCTGAAAACCGCATTTTCGATCTGCGGAGGCAAGGTATCCGTGATTTTCGGGGATTTTGCCGCCGAGGGGCCGTTGTTGGCTACGGTAATGGTATAGGTTATCGTTTCGCCGGGAAGGTAGCTCTTTTTATCCGCCGCCTTTTTCGTGGAGACGTCCGCCGTGTCGATAATCCTCGGGTCGCCGTTAATCGGGTCGTCTACGGTCTTGCCTGTGGTCGTGTTATCCTTGCCGTC